>WRNV01000085.1 GCA_009776445.1 Oscillospiraceae bacterium
TCCCTCAAACTTGCTGTTGAGTATAAATGCGAGAGCATCGCCTTCCCCTTAATATCGAGTGGTATATACGGCTACCCGAAAGCCGATGCTCTCCGTGTCGCCACTGACGCCATTACAGATTTTATCGGCGAACATGATATCAACGTTGCACTTGTAGTATTCGATAAAGCCGCCACCCTGGTCAACGAAGGACTACTCGGAGCGGTGGAGAGTTATATTGATGAGCATTATGTTGATAAACTTAGTGTTTCACGGCTTCATCTTCTTGACTTCGAAGGATCTGCACCAAGTACACAGTTTA
Organism: Oscillospiraceae bacterium; assembly: GCA_009776445.1. GTDB lineage: Bacteria > Bacillota > Clostridia > Oscillospirales > Oscillospiraceae > WRMH01. The sequence continues at coordinate 302 of WRNV01000085.1, forward strand.
ATGAAATTCTCAATATACCGAAACAGGTAAGGGAAAAAGCGTCCCCAAAGGTGTTTGCTGCTCAATCCATAGGCCAAAGCCTTGATGATTTGGTAGGCAATCTTGACGAGCCATTCTCCACAACGCTTTTACGGTTGATTGATTCGACTGGCAGAACAGATGCTGAGGTATATCGCCGCGCGAATATCGACCGCCGGCTTTTTTCAAAAATCAGAAGCAATGAGAATTATGCTCCGAGTAAATCTACTGTTCTTGCCTTTGCTATTGCGTTGGAATTGACGCTTGACCAAACCGATGATTTACTTGAACGGGCTGGATTTGCGCTTTCCAATAGCCGCAAATTCGATGTGATTGTCGAATTTTTCATTCAGAGCCGAAATTTTGACATTTTCGAGATAAACCAAGTGCTGTTCAGCTATGACCAACCACTGCTGGGAGAACACCTTTAACTAAGCGTATAGCGGGTCAGTGTGATTCCAAATTAAATTCTCCGCCGTCCTCGGACAGCGGATTTTTTATTATTGCAGAATGTATCGACAAGAATGCAACTATACTATGATAATTCTATAATTATTTTTAATCATTATAAAATAATAATTCTACAACATCTTCAAAAAGCGATATATATATGCTACAATGGGCTAATGGGAAGTCGCAAGGCCTGATGGAACCGAACGAAGTCCCAACAATTGACAAGGAAGGGGACCCGGATATGCAAAGTGTCCACGAATACGGCACGAAATTCGAAACAGTATGCGCCGTATTGGAGAAGTATAGCTGTGATCCACACATGCTCATCAAAATTTTGCAGGAAATTCAAGCCGAATACTCTTATTTGCCCGAAGACGTGATGACGTATATCGCGACGGCGCTCGACATCCCGCCAGTGACGGTTTTTGGCGTAGCGACGTTTTACTCGCACTTCACGCTCGAACCCAAGGGTAAATATGTTATAAAAGTATGCGACGGTACAGCCTGCCATGTGAGAAAGTCGACGGAAATAATCAGAACGTTTGAAAACGAGTTGGGACTCTCGGAGGAAAAGAAAACATCCGACGACATGCTATTNACGCTGGAAACGGTGGCGTGCGTCGGCGCGTGCGGGCTTGCGCCGGTTATTGTAATCAATGAGGAAGTCCACGGCGGAATGACAAAAGAAAAAGCGATTAAACTTTTGAGGGAAATCAGGGAGGAGGAAGCGTCAAATGGCAATTTGCGCAACACTTGAATCGCGCGGCGAGCATTTCGCGAGAGCCGCTGCAGCGCATAAAAATCATATCGTAATATGCGCGGGGACGGGTTGCGTCGCGAACGGCGCGATGAAAATATACGATCGGTTCATCGAGATTGCCAAAGATCGCGGGATAAGCTGCGATATAGAGCTTGAAAAAGAAGAAAACGCTGATCTGTCCATGGCGATGAGCGGCTGCCAGGGATTTTGCCAGATGGGCCCACTTGTCGCCGTCTACCCTCAGGGCATATTGTATATAATGGTCAAAGCCAAAGACGTAGAAGAAATCGTAGAAACAACGCTTATCAACGGAGAAATCGTCGAAAGGCTACTGTATAGGGCGCCTGCCGACGGTAGGACAATAGCGGAAAAAGAGGAAATACCGTTTTACGCTCGCCAAAAGCGGTTGCTCCTAGAGTTGTGTGGAAACATAGACGCCAGAAGCATCGACGAGTATATTTCCCACAGTGGGTACTATATGGCTCGAAAAGCGGTGCTTAAGATGGACGCCAAAGAGATTTGCGACGAGATACTGGCATCCGGCATACGCGGCCGCGGCGGGGCGGGCTTCCCAACCGGTAGGAAATGGGATTTGACGCGCCAGAATGAAAGCAATGTAAAATATGTGGTATGCAACGGCGACGAAGGAGATCCCGGCGCGTTCATGGACAGATGCCTGATGGAAGGCAACCCGCATTCCGTTCTGGAAGGGATGATCATAGCGTCGCAAGCCGTGAACGCCACAGAAGGCCGCATATACGTCCGCATGGAATACCCGCTAGCGATAGAGCGCCTGGAGAAGGCGATACTGGCGGCTCGGGAAGCTGGTTTTCTAGGCAATAACATATTCGGATCCAATAAACGGTTCGACATATCTATCATGGAAGGCGCCGGCGCGTTTGTATGTGGAGAGGAGACTGCCCTGATCGCCTCGGTTGAAGGCAGACGGGGCATGCCAACGCTCAAGCCTCCGTTCCCGGCGCAAAAAGGGCTGTTTGGCAAACCGACGGTGATCAACAACGTCGAAACGCTTGCCGCCATACCGCTAATCATGCGCATGGGCGCGGAAGAATACTCGAAGCTGGGTACTGCGAGTGCGAAAGGCACAAAAACGTTCGCGCTGACCGGGCACGTGGCGAACACCGGCCTCATAGAAGTTCCATTCGGCGCCACGCTTCGCGAAATAGTCCAAGATATCGGTGGCGGAGTGATCGACGACGAAGGGAACCTATGCGGCGTTGATTTCAAAGCCGTGCAAATTGGCGGGCCGTCCGGCGGATGCCTGACACAGGAACACCTTGACCTGCCACTCGATTATGACAGCTTAGCGTCGGTCGGGGCGATGGTAGGTTCAGGTGGGCTTGTCGTGATGAACCAGAATACATGCATGGTGAAGATAGCCGGATACTTCATGCAGTTTACACAAAACGAGAGTTGCGGTAAATGCGTCGTCTGCCGCGAAGGCACCCGGCAAATGCTGGCGCTTCTACAGGATATCTCGAACGGGGAAGCGACGCTGGATACGCTCGATTTGCTGGAGGAACTCGCGGAAGTCGTGAAGGTTGGGTCTTTGTGCGCGCTTGGCAAGACGGCGCCAAACCCCGTGCTGTCAACACTGAAGTATTTCCGTGATGAGTACGAGGCGCACGTTATCGATAAACGCTGTCCGACAGGCAATTGCGAAGCCATGCAGATATACTCTATCGTAGCGTCAATGTGCAAATCGTGCAGCATTTGCGCTAAAAAGTGTCCTGTTGGGGCAATAAACGGCGGGAAGGGCATCCCATACGTTATAGACAGTGGGCGGTGCATAAAATGTGGCGTTTGCGAACAAGTTTGCAAATTCAGCGCCGTCATCAAGGGGAAAGGAGAGTGACAGTATGTCAGGCCAGACAATTACCGTAGATTCGATGAAAGTGAAACTAAATGGCGAAAAGAACCTGCTTGAGGTAATCAGGAACGCCGGCATAGAGCTGCCTACTTTTTGCTACCATTCAGAAATAAGCGTTTACGGTGCTTGCCGTATGTGCATGGTTGAAGTGGAGGGGCGCGGAATACTGCCGGCATGTTCCACCGGCGCTGAAGAAGGGATGGTCGTACATACCAATACCAAGCAAATAAGGAACATGCGCAAGATAATCATCGAGCTTATGCTTGCAAGCCACGAAGAGACATGTACGACGTGTCGGCAAAGCAGCGTCTGCCGGCTGCAGGATATCGCCAAGCAGTTGGGCGTAAAGGAAGTCAGATATAAAAAGATGGTGCGTTCAGAAGCGGTGGATCTCTCCTCTCCGTCAATAGCATACGATCCGAGCAAATGCATACTTTGCGGGGACTGTGTTCGGGTTTGCAACGAAATACAGGCAGTCAGCTCATTGGATTTCGCATACAGAGGTGCCAGCGCGCGAGTGGTGACGCCGCACAACAAAGGCATTGGCTTGGTAGAATGCGTCGGATGTGGGCAATGTGTGAAAATATGCCCTGTAGGCGCACTGACGATCAAGACGAACCTGACGAATGTATGGGAAGAAATATATAACGAAGACAAATTTGTCATAGCGCAGATCGCACCATCCGTACGTGTGGCGATAGGGGAGTGCTTCGGCGAGAAACCTGGCGTCAACAATATCGGGAAAATAGTGTCGGCGCTGCGGATGATCGGTTTTGACCGCGTCTATGATATGAATTATGGCGCTGACTTTACGGTGGTCGAGGAAGGGAAGGAGTTACTAAGCCGCCTCGAAAAGGGGGAGCATCTGCCGATCCTAACATCGTGCTGCCCAGCATGGGTCAAGTTTGTCGAACAGTTGTACCCCGATTTGTTGAGCAACTTGTCAACTGCTAAAAGCCCCATGCATATGTTTGGCGCTTTAAGCAAGGAGATTTTATCGAAGGAACTGAACATTCCTAGGGAAAAAATAGTTGATGTATGCGTCGCACCGTGTACAGCGAAAAAATACGAAGCAGAGCGCAAGAAATTCAAAGTGGACGGTATCCCGGACGTCGATCATGTCATCACTACTGAGGAATTGGCCCGCATGATAAAAGAACACGGGATCGAATTTGACAAACTCGAACCCAGCTCTTTGGATATGCCGCTAAGCTTCGCGACTGGCGGCGCGGCGATTTTTGGCGTGACCGGCGGTGTTTGCGAAGCCGTGTTGCGCTATGCGGCTGACGCGCTCGAAAAAGGATCCGCTCGCGAGTTTAAGGAAGTACGCGGCAGCGATGGCATAAGGGTCGGCGAGGTCGCGGTGGGTAGCAAAACGCTCAAACTATGCGTGGTAAGCGGCCTCAGTAACGCGAAAACCCTTATCGAGAAGGTGATGAGAGGCGAGGAATACTACGATGTGATAGAGGTTATGGCATGCCCGGGCGGATGTATCAACGGAGGGGGCCAACCAGTTGACTTTGGAAAGGATGTCCTCGCCGAGCGGGCAAGGGGCTTGTACGACAACGACCGGTCGCTACAGTTCCATGTGTCAAGCGAAAACCCGTTCCTCCAACATTTCTTCAACGAATGCGACGACAAAGAAAAAGAACACGAAATGCTGCATACCACATACGAGAACCGTCGGCTGCTAAAGCGTGATGATTTTGCTCTCAACGCCGCCAGTGAGGAGAAGCTGCTGAGCTTGACGATTTGCTTTGGCAGAAGTTGCTTCCACCGCGGAGCGCAGGCTCTGTATATGAATCTGATGAAATACATACGAGGCGCTGGGCTTGACAAGTATATTGAATTCAACGCGAGATTCTGTTCGAAAATGTGCGAACGGGGACCGGTTCTTCAAATGGATGGCGAAACGTTGGAGTTTTGCACATACCAGAAAGCAGTCGACGCAATTGAAGCCGCGCTAGTGCGAAAGCGGTAATAACCGGATCAAAAAGCCACTGAGGAGTTGTATTGCGGCGCTCCGCTATACAACCCTCAGTGGCTGACGCCCCGTCATGTGGAGGATGTGGAGTATAATTATATGGATTTTATATATGCGGCGACATAGTCATTGAATATTGCAGCTTTCCGTTTGGCAAGAGGCACTTCCGCCCCGCCTAATATGGTTACAGAGTTTTTCCTAACGCTCGTAACATATGCTAATGATACGATAAACGATTTGTGTGTCTGAAAAAACAACGCGTCGGCTAATTTCTCTTCCCAGTATTTCAACGGTTTACGGCTGATTAGGTTCCCTTGATCAACAGTGTAAATGACCGACCCATCCCCTATTGCTTCGATATACATGATATCTTTTTCATACACAATGATCTCGGTTTTTACTTCAGCTTCACTGCAATCCACAATTACCTTGGTGTTCGAGTAAACATCCTTTATCGCTTCCGCGAGGCTTTCCTTTAGATCTTCTTCATTGACGGGCTTCACAAGATAACGAAAAGCTTTCACTTTAAAGGCTTTTTGCATCATTTCAGAATAGTTAGTTAAAAAAATTATGCGCGTGTCACGGTTTCTTTTATTAAGGTCCTCCGCCGCTTTAAAACCATCCAAGAAGGGCATTTCTATGTCCAAAAACACGATATCCAAATGTTGCTCGTAGTTAGTTAGTTGCAAGCCATCATTGAAAATAAGCAGCTCATAATTGATTGAATCGCCTAAAAACGAAGCGCAAAATTCCTTCATCTGTACGCAGACATGTTCATTGTCATCACAAATCGCTATTCTAAGCATACGAAATTCCTCCGAAACCATTTGCGAATCATTAAAATAATAGGATGCGTCTACATGCTGGGTCTTTTAATTGAACTGATAAAGCTATATTTGCTTCAAAAATTGATGGGCTACTCCACTACAAAAAAGCTCATTACACCTGGTTGCGCGATAATCGTCTCACTTGCGGTTATTTGGTTTTCACAGGATAATTTGGATGAAAACACATTTGAGATATTATGTGGATTTTTAGAAATAATCAGTATTGCTTTGCTTGTTAAAGGGGGAAATAGATACATTTCGGTTTTTTTAGGCGTCTTCATTTTGTGGTTTGTCGATATATTCTTCCAAAACATATTTATAATGTTGTTTTCAGAGGCGATTGAACCGTTTGTGGACTCATTTTCCCTGGTAATACTTGCAACGTTAACAGTGGCTTTGAAGTGCTTGAAGAAACCGCCCTTAATCAAGTTCGAATCGTACGGGAAAAGGCAGATTCTGATCTTTATGGCAGGACTCCTCAGCTTTGCTTTGTACTTGGCACCATATCAAATTGCCGGCTATGAAAACGACTCATTGCAAATGAACAAGTTTTTGGCAATAATATCCGCTGTCAGCGGTATCTTTTTTATCGTGATATCAATCAACGCGGGGCAAAAACATCATTACATGGAGATTGCAAGTATAACCGAGTCCATGAGAAGAAATCAAGAGAATTATTTTATGCTGCTTTTAAATAAGGAAGAAGAAACGAAAAGGTTCCGCCACGATTTCAATAACCATCTATATAGTATTAAATACTTGCTTGAAAACGGAAAAACAGGGGATCTGAAGAAATATGTGGATGGTATGGATATTGCCTCGGTTAATCTGAGATCCGAAATTCAGACGGGCAGCGATATTATCAATGCTATAATCTGCGAACTCAAGGAACGCTATAAGAATGTGAACTACACAATCGACTGGAACGGCTTTTTCCCAAGCACGGTTAAAATTGACCCCATTGACTTAAGCTCGATTTTCTATAATTTACTTACAAACGCGATAGAAGCGGTGTGTAAACTTACTGGCGAAGAGGACAGGAAGATAAGAGTTGTGATCAAACAGTCAAATAATTTGCTTTATTTTAGTGTTAAGAACCACTGCGTAGGCAAAGCAATATATACGGGCAATGGTTTCGCTACGTCAAAAAAGAGCAGGGGGCTTCATGGTTTCGGTTCACAAAATGTAGCGATGAACGTTGAAAAATACGGTGGAGAGATCAAGTATAGCACAAATGAAAACGAGTTTGAAGCGGAGGTTTTCTTTTTTGATTTACAGTGATTTGTCTTGAAATTTCCCGTTCACCTTAAAAAAACGCCCGTTCACCTGAATAATGTTGAAAATTGATTATTTGTTATATATACTCCGCAAATGAAGAAACTTTTGATCAAAAGAAAACTATTAAAGGGGATATTAAAATGAAAAAACTATTGGCAATTCTATTGGTTTTATTAACAATGTTAGCGGTGATCCCAGTGACAGCGGCGTTAGCGGAATCCGACGTGGGATCAGTATTGTCCAATGAAACAAGCAGGTTGAGAATACAAGGCGTGATCATTAAGGATACTACCGTCAGCGCCAGACCGTCCGATAAATCCGATTCGGTCGGGAAAGTTCGACCTGGCGTCGCAGTTGTCGTTACCCGCGTAGAGCGGGAAGAGGATTCTAAAAACGTGTGGTATTATTTTTCAACCGTACCCGTTGATTCCAACAAGGCTGATGTGCTTGGAGTCACAACTGTCCAAATAGAAGGTTGGACGCTCAGCAGAAATGTATCTTTGAAAACGAGTGTTGTATTAGAGCAACTAGACGACCCTGAAGAAGACGATCAGCGCGTATTGGGATCAAGAAGTATTCCTGCTAGAGGAGAAGGAGATCCCTACGAAGTTGAAGCGACGATTACAGAGATGGAATATCGCGAAGATGATATGCTGTGGGGCAATATTTATGTCCCAGCCTATGAATTTGAAGGTGTACAGTATGAGGCACTTGAGGGCTGGTATAATGAAAATGGTAATAAAAGCTCAAAAATAGTCATCGCGATATTCAAAATAATCAGTTCATGGTTTAGTTGACGTGGTCTGCAGACTGAAAGTGGCAAGCGACTGGAAAAGTAACTCTTACGTTGGATTTTCACGCGCAAAATTACCTAGACGCTGAGTTTGCTGCGACTATACTACATTTTCCACGATTGTTCAAGACCACATTTTGCGATATGAATTTGCGTCTTGAAATTAACAAAGTCAACTCATTATTGTGTGTTAAATTGTTGGTTAAGAGAACTGTGTTGCTAAACACATATTTAAGTGCCCCCTGCCGCAGAAAAGTAAACGCGGCAGGGGGCTATTCGATAAAATTTATATATAAACAAATATAATCAAAAAATCCCTAAAGCTCCCGTTCACCCTAAAAAAGCTCCCGTTCACCGTCAAAGCGTTGACATATGTATGCCACTGATATATCTTCCGCTAGGAAAGGCTTCATGCGGCCGAATGAAACCTTTGCAGTAAACTAAATTCAACACTAAAAAACAAGGAGGACATTTCGATGAAAAAAGCAACACGCGTTATTTCAATGTTATTGGTAGTTATTTTAGCTGTCGGTATCTTCCCAATTACCGCTAATGCCGCTGTTCCTAAAGACTCTGTATTTGCGAAAAAATCATCCGGTGGCTGTAGTTGCGCATGCCACACAAATCCAGCTATAGTTCACACCACACCCTGCTGCGGTCCAATAATGTCTCCTGAAACCATTGCTCTAGAAGCCGTCTACGACAAACTGGGGTCAGATTTCGATGTTACAGCGATACTAAAAGGCTACATAACTGATACTGAAATTGCTTCCAAAATACAGGAATGCGCGAAAGACGCCACAGAAGCGCTCAGGGCTTCTCCAAATGACCCAAACGCGATAGCAGTCGCTGATTTTATGAATACTTTGGCAGCAATTTCTCAAGGCAAGCAGCAAAACAGCAAGATGACTGTGGGACAGCTTTTTGAAGTTTCAAAAAGCCTTTCTGCTTTAGAAAATTCTAATCCTGGTGAGATGTGCTCATGGCGAGAAATACTAGAAGATATTATTATGATAATATATATACTTATTTTTCTATGCTAACAAATTAGCTAAATAAATGAAAGGAATATGGTGTCCCATCATGAAAAAAACATCACGTATAATTGCAGTTTGCCTGTCAGTTCTTTTGACACTTGCAGTCCTCACTACAGTGGTCAGCGCAAGTTTGCTGGAGGATGATTCGTACACGATAGCCGCCAGAGAAAGCGTCATCGGTGACGAGAAGCAGGAACTTGGCATTACGGAAAGTGATACTGTTGTGTTGGCTGCCAAAGATGACATCAGTAGTAAACTAGATTCAAATGCTGATATTACGGTAAGTATCTCCGAGTTTGACAAAGAACAACCTTCAATTGATATGTTCCGCTGGTGGCCGTGGTGGCCGTGGTGGCCGTGGCCGTGGCCGTGGCATGGTCCCTTCTGGTACTAAGCAACCGATATTAGCACGTTAGTATTATTCACTTGTTACTGAAGAGACGGGGTTCCTCGATGTACACCGTCTCTTCGGTTGGTGTGCCGAGCATAGCCTTTGCTTATGAATTAGGCAATAGGATGATTTGGAGTATTGAATACGAGAAAGCGCGAATAAATACTTGATAAAGACAGTGTTATGTACTATACATCGTATGCAATCGTAATATAGATTGAACGGTGAATGAAAAGAGGTGTCACATGAGAAAAGCAAACTATAAAAAGTTATGGAAGTTACTGATAGACAGGGATATGAATAAGAAAAAGTTAGCTGAAGCAGCTAATCTCAGCTTGTCCAGTTTGACCAAGCTGGCTAAAGGGCAAACGGTCAATGTAGAAATCCTTATCAAAATCTGCAATGCCTTAAATTGTGAAATGGGTGATATTATGGAGTTGGTCGAGCAGACGGGTGTTTAGAATGGCTCATTTTGATGCATTAGTGCAAAATATGTACTTTCCGGCAGAATCTGTGGCGTACTGGCGGGAGTTTAGACTGAGTATTTAATTAGTTCATTAAACCCCCAGCTATGCTGGGGAGAGCGGAAGAAGCAGTAGTGATAAGGCTGACAACAAAAGCCTCATATGGTAGAGTGATAGTGGTGTCGCAAACCGAAATCATCACCATAGGAGGTGGTCCAAGTGGACGATAACAGTTTAGCACATACCCGTTAGAATTGCCAGTATCACATAGTGTTTATACCGAAGTACCGGAGAAAGGGTGTTACACTTCAAACGGGGTGAACCTAGCCCCCCTTGTGTTTTCAGGCTTTTCCGACTAACAGCAAGTCATCGCGCGTTCTTGCCAAATCCAGTAACCTGGAGGTAAATCCACTGATAGAAAACAGTACGAACCTTTCTTTGCGAGTTTCTTTTTTCCACGGTACAAGATCTTTTTTGTCAAGCAAAGCATAATAAGCGTCAACGTCCATCGGCTGGTTGCGACATTTACACTCTGCAAAGATGATATCACCGCCGACGCTGTCAAGCGCCACAATGTCTATTTCCGCTTTACTGTTCCACCAACGACCTAACTTGTTGAATTGCAACTCGCCCGCTATGGCAAGCCGCCATAACTCGCTTCGGCAAACATTTTCATAAATAAACGCAAGATGGTTGTCAACGAAATTGGCTTTTATTTTGTCAAGCACATATTCTGACTGACCAAGTTCCAGGCGTCCTCGCTCAGGATAAACGAAGCGGAACCAGAAGCGCAAGAAATTATCCTTAATTTGATATAAGCTCATCTTACTTTTTTCAGGATTATTCTCAGTCACAGGAACTTCGCGCTCCAAAATATCCAAATCAATCAGCGTTTTTAGATATTTGGGAATACTGGTTTGTTTTATGCCAATATCGGCGCAAATACTGCTTGGTTTGTGATTTCCCGCCGCAATGCTTCGGATTATAGAAAAGTAACTTCCTATTTCTTTGACTTCATGCCGAAGCAAAAATTCAGGTTCCTCAAAAAGCAAGCCGTCGCTTGACAGCATCAGTCGGCTGATTTCGTCAAATAATTCTTTTTGTGGATCAAACAGCTCAATATATCTTGGAACACCGCCGGTTACCGCATAATGTTCCACCAAATCACGATATAGCATATTCTCATAAAATTTATCGTAATGCATGAAATCAATCTGTTTCAATTTGATTTGGCCAGTGCGTCGACCGTAAAGAGGGCTATTGTAATTTAGCGTTTGTTTTTCCATCATGTTGATAAGAGAACCACTCAGAATTAACATAATATTCTCGTCTTGGAATCGTTCATCCCAACACCATTTCAAAATACCAGGAAAATCCGGATTGATATCGACCATATAAGGTAATTCATCAATAATAAGCAGTTTTTTTTCGTTTTGCTTATACTCGCTAAATACGTCAAAATAATTCTGCCAATTTCTGAAGTTGACGTTTTTTAAATAATCCTGCCCGATATAGTCTGACAGCGCTTCAGCAAACCGTTTCATACTGTCTGCTTCGAGTTCATTCTTCGCTAAAAAATACAACGCTTTTTTGTCTTTGATGAATTCCTTGATAAGCGTAGTTTTGCCGATACGGCGGCGTCCATAAATCACCATGAATGACGCACCCTCGGCATCATATTGGTCATTTAGCGCTTTAAGCTCGCGGTCTCGGTTAATAAATCTTTTCATTTCAAAATCACACTCCAAGAAAATATTATACCACAAATAATTATTCTGTCGAGAATAATTATTTGTAGTACTTTCGTTTGATAGCCTTGTCGCAAATATGAAACCGGGGCGTAAAGTTTCAAACAATCAAGACAATGATTGACTACTAGAAAGGGATTGCACAAATGAGGTCAGCACAAATGTCAGTGCTTTCCTGATGATTGGGTTTTCTCAGGGGGGATTGGACAGCAGTCTAAGCAAATAGGTAACGCAGTGCCAGTAAATCTTGCTTTTGAGCTAGCAAGTGAAATACTCAAAGGTAACTATTCAGAGGGTATCTAAAAACTCGCAATGGTTACAGGCTCCGCACACAAGTTTTGACTAATATTACAAGTTTTCACCAATGTACTAGTGCGTTGGCTGTAACCAACCTGTGTTTTTTATACCGTCTGAAATCTGTAACACTCAAAGGGCTGAAGGACGTGCAATGATAGGATTAGGGTTTATCTCTGAGAAGGTTGAGAGTATCAAGCGTAGTGCTAAGGAAATTTTGAAATCGGAAACGCCGGAATGGACACCCGCGCGGACGCATGGCGCGGAATTATAAGCAACGGAGTGGCGGCCAGGTCATAGACCGACCGCCATTTAAAAAGCACCGGGTTTTTTCCATCGTTACCGCAGTAAGGAGCACCGGCATTTTTTTGCATAAACACCTATCCTTATTTGCTATCCAATTCGTCTTTCAGGTTCTGAATTGTTTCGATGTCAAGGTTGGTTATTTTTTGTATAAAGTCAATGTCAGCACCTTCTTCAAGCGCCCTCTTTGCTATTTCTATAGCCTTCTCAGTTATTAACATCGTCGCTAAGTCGCTCATCTTTATCGCCTCCAATAGTTTATTCAAGATTTCGTCTTCCAAGTATTTGCTTGCAAACGCGAAAACAGCCGCTATGCAGGTATTGCGTTTGTTATTGTCCGGTATGCTCTGCGCCATCCTGATAGACTTCCCAGCAAGTTCATCCTTTGGGATGTCTGTTTTCATCAGCGGCAGGAATATCAGGTTCAGCAAATCAATGTCGGAGAGCTCCTGCCCTGTCTTTAGCTTTTCCTCAAGTTCTTTGTAAATGGCGTTCCCGTCGTAATCGGCAAACATGACCGCCTGNGGGTTGAAGCTCAACGTGCCTGTGTCAANGCTGGCGTCGGCGTTTTGCACGTCCGACGAGTATATTACCACAGTGTCGATTTGTCGTCCGTCACGCTCATACAACAGCAGATCGTAAACCGCGAAGCGCCCCAAATCTTTTTTGCTGTACGATGACTGGAACTCCAAATGAAGGTATCTGTCATTTTCGAGCAAAAANACGATGTCTGTGGACTTCTCTTTGACCTCTACAACTGGNAGTTCGACATTTATGAGTTCCTTGATTCTTGCTGCTTTTATTCCATAGAAATCCAATGTAGCGTCCCGGAACAAGGNGCTCGTATACTTCTGAATTATGTCATACACTTGTTTTGATATTTTTGTTTCCAGATAATTCACCTTCTCTATCTGCCATTATCAAGATTATACTACGCGGATTGTCATAATACAATCCGCGATATTTGCTAATGATACGTAGAACATCAGTCTACCAAAGCGGATCAAATATTTCCAATTATGCATTGCTTTCTATTCCGATATTATGCTATAATATCAACAGCATCGGTTCGCCATAGACGGGATATTTCAATGGTAAGTGGTGATTGTTTTGGGAATAATGACGACTAAAGAAGCTTCTCAAAAATGGAGTGTTACTCCGAGACGAATAGGTGAGTACATTCGTGAAGAAAGAATACAGGGAGCTTATAAAATTGGAGCGGCGTGGGTAATGCCTGACCATACTCAAAAGCCGCCTAATATGAAACCAGGGCGTAAAGTTTCAAACAATCAAGACAATGATTGACTACTAGAAAGGGATTGCACAAATGAGGTCAGCACAAATTCAATAATTTCGGTTTGTGTGTTCCAATATGAAAAATGAAACCGCCCGAGATCACTTGAAAATTTGAACACAAGAGCCGCCCGAGTGTTTATAAGCAAATATCGAAATAGTTTTATAGATGAGATTGATACAATGGACTTTTTATTGCATTTTCTTGTTGACGGGATAAGGCAATCCCAATTAGTCAACAAAATAATTCACGGAAGAGACGATGAGTATGAACTCGATATTTTTGTATTGAGATTGACTTTACATGGGAATACATATGTAAGTAGTAGACTTTATGATTGTATGGAAATTGCGTTGATTGATTTACAAAAACAACT
>WRNV01000086.1 GCA_009776445.1 Oscillospiraceae bacterium
GACCTTCGTATAAGGGGTCGGGTGTTGGTTTTGCCACCTTTTCGCCACTGGCTACCGTCACTGTGAAAGGTGGGTCTGCTGGAGGATTTCCATTATAGGGTGCAAACGTAACTATACAATCATCGGGGGCGGCGAAAACGGAGGCTGGGAAGGCTGATAGAATAAAGAGCGCGCACAATAATATCGCTATAGTTTTTTTCATGCTGTAATTTCCTTTCTGTTTATTAATTTTATTTGTTAGTTCGTGAATCAGTAAACATATCCCCTTTCCGCAAATTGACATCGTTCCTCTTTTAAAGCCCTGTATGAGTATACGGTACCACCTCCTATTGTCGAAGCGCCGCTGAACGTCCGTTGTCGGCTTTGTGCAACCAACGTGATAGGGCGAGGTCGGCGTAACGGACTCGGCTTCATGTGGCGCGACGTTTAATTATCCTTTTTTTATCCAATTGCATTAACCTTTCGAAGAATTAAGTATTCGTATGCGTTCCTTTTGCCTATTTCTCCTAAAACTATCCAGAAAATGGTTATTTGTTGATATTCACGCGAGCGATGTTATTGTATATACAGCCGCCAATACTGTTAAATAGCGATGAATAGTTCTAATTATTAACCTCGGGAAATAAGAAAAGATAGAACGCCGCAGGGTTTAGTATATACCACATATTAAGTTTATGCAATACTATAATCAATCTATTTTACTCCATAAAATAGTATTATTTGTGAAAATTTTCTTTCCCATGTCATAATTAAGACAAAACGGCCCCACTTTAAACACTAATCAGATTAATTCTAGGCTCTGAGTTTTTCTGATTCACGTTTCGCGTGCAGCAGGCAAGGGGCTGCTTCATAGCAGCCCCTTAAACAATAGTCTTTTATCTCCTAGCTGATGTGATGTAGTAATGCTATACTGTGGCTTTGAATTTTGTGGGCGTTGCCAACTTCACAGTGACTTCACGAGAGCGCTACCTTGAGAACATGACCTTTTCGCTGTTGAACATTTTCGTGAGCGCGAAAGCGCCCGCGCAGGCGTACACGATGTTGCTCAGGCATGACAGCGCGATATTCAGCCCCGAGTAATTGAGCGAGAAAACGCCGCTCATGCTCTGCACGCTGCTATATATCGGTAACAAATAGTAGCCCGGATCGGCAGGCGTCGCGCCGCCGAACATCCCCGTCACGCTCACAAGCATCACCAAAAACATCAGCGGCATGACTGCCGCGCTTGCTTCTTTTACAGTCTTGGCGAAAGCAGAGACGATCGAAATAGCCGTTACCAGCAGCAACAAAGTCGATAGGATTATCGCCGCGAGGAACACATACTCAGCTCCGCCGTATATGCCGGCGTCGATTATCTCATCCGCGCCGCTCATGAGCTTGGGGAGAGACAGGATTGTCGACAGCGCCGTCACTAGCCCTGACATGAACGAGAGTGTAGCAAGGCTGAGTATCTTCCCTATCGCCAACTCGCTGCGCTTGAGCGGCGTTACAAGCAGGGTCGCTAGCGTCCCGCGTTCCTTCTCGCCGGTGATAGACTCGAGCGCGAGTCCCATACTCCCGGAATACAGGAATATCATCATCAACATCGGCATGAGCATCGAAATAAACCCTGCGGATACATCCTCAATTGTCGCCAGGTCAGCGTTTGGCACGTCTTTATTCACGTCAAAACTTTTAGCCAGCGAATCCTGATACTCATCTAGTATCGCGATTATCCGTCCATAAGTGTCCGTCGAATTAGTCTCAGTGGAGTTGAAGAAAACTTCCACATTTGGCGCCGGTTCTGTGGAGACGCGGACGTCGTAAGCTAATGCCTTTGCTTCGAAATCCGGTGGGAATACAACGCAAACATCCTTTTCTTTAGCCGCGATACTGCTCTTCACGTTTTCGACTTCATCCATCCCTATATCCACAATGCTCACGCCGGCGGAGCGTGCCAGCTCCAATATCGGATGAGGCATATTTGTCGCGTAAGCTGTGGGGACGTATTGTTCGTCCGGAGTTATAAGGTTCTTCACCGCCGTACCCATAAACGAATACACAACATAGATAAGTACCGCCGGCAACAGCGTCATCATGATCATCCGCTTGTCTCCAAAGAAACGCGCAAATTCCTTTTTCATAACAGTAAGTATATTTTTCATACCGCAACCCCCGCCGTCGAGGCATAAAGGTCGAAAAACACGTCTTCGAGAGGTTTGGTGGCAGTAAGATCTAGAATCGTGCCGCAAGCGGCCATCTTACCTTCGATTATTATTCCGGCCCTGTCGCATATTTTCTCTACAAGGCTGAATATATGAGTCGAAACGATTGCGGTTTTTCCTTGTGATTTCATTTCGAGGAGGAAATCCGTCACCACTTTTGCCGTCAGGACGTCGAGCCCGTTAGTAGGTTCGTCGAATATAATGATGTTCGGATCGTGTACCAACGATATCACAAGAGAAGCCTTTTGCTTCATCCCAGTCGACAGGTTGGAGACTTTGACCTCCGCGAAATCGTCGATGCCAAACTTTGCGAACAGTTCACGTTTGCGCAGCTCGCTTTTTTCCGGGTCGATGTGATGGAGGTTCGCGAAAAAGTCGTACAGGTAATTCGGTGTGAAGAAGTCTTCGAGTTTCAGTTCGCTTGTTAAGAATCCGATTTTAGCCCGCACAGCTTCAGGTTGCGTCCTTATGCTCGAGCCGTCGATAAGCGCGTCGCCTTCATCCGCCTTAATCAGTGTCGCAAGCATCCTTA
This sequence comes from Oscillospiraceae bacterium, assembly GCA_009776445.1. Taxonomy (GTDB): domain Bacteria; phylum Bacillota; class Clostridia; order Oscillospirales; family Oscillospiraceae; genus WRMH01. The sequence continues at coordinate 2,737 of WRNV01000086.1, forward strand.
GGGTTGTTGTTTTTCCAGCGCCGTTTGGGCCGAGCAAGCCGAATATTTCGCCTTCATATGCTTCAAACGACAGACCGTCCACAGCCTTAATGGTTTTTTCCTTTGTCCTCATCAGTTTTTGTTGTTTTGCCGATAACCGGAATGTTTTCTTCAGTCCTTCTGCCTTTAATAATACGCCCATAATACAAAACCACCTCTTTATTTATAATATTGCGAGTTTTTTGGATACCAACTGAACAATAATATGCTACGTTTGTGGGCTATATGGCGTCTTTCGCGGGTCTTCATCGAGCGATATGCGTGAGATCACCGCAAACCATATGACTGAGGCAACGAATACAACTATGCTGATTATCTGGGAAGTTGAGATGCCGCCGTATACTCCCCTCAACTGATCCCCGCGGAAGAATTCAAGTATGAACCGGAAAACGCTGTACAATACGCCGTAGACGGCGACGCTGCGCCCCGCTATCCTGGTCTTGCGCTGGAATAGCAGCACTACGCAAGCGATTGCGATATTTCCCACTGCTTCTATTAACGGGAGCGCCAAAAGCGGTACGCCGGTCGGCGCCAGGACTGACGCCAGCCCATCTGTTCTCGGCGGGTATACTATAGCCAGCGGGTTTGACGCCGACGTCTCGACACCGTAGCAGCAGCCCGCGAACAGACACCCCACCCTCCCAAAGGCGTGGCCCGTTGGTAAGGCGGGGGCGAAAATATCACTAATGCGGATGAACGACATTCTAAAAAAACTGCAATATAACAGCAGCGCGCCCACGCCGCCTATCATTCCGCCATAAAACACAAGATCCCCGAAAAACCAGGAAAAGAACTGGCCTATTGGTATCTTTGAATATCGTTCCCAGTTAATTATGACATCAGGTAGCCTTGTCAGTGGCCTTAGCAGTATCGCACCCGCCATACCGCCGACTATGGCTATGAGCGCTGCTAGTATAGCTTCCTGCCGCGAATAGTCGAAGTGTCCGCACCGCCAGGCGGAAACCCCAAGAGCAGCCGCAATTCCAAGGAGCGTCATGACGCCATATGTAGGTATATCGTAGCCTAAAATGTGTATGAAAGGATGCATTTAATACCTCGTCATACTTGGCGCGTAGCAAGCCAAGAGATATGGTTTTTTCTAAGCAGTCCCCAGGTGCAGGTATTAGCGGCTATTGGCGTAGGTCAAAATCTGGATTCGAGAAGAATCCAGATTTGACAACTAATAAACAGTAACTGCAATGAATACAAACGTTGTAACACATATTTACTTATCAACCACAAGCTACCGCGCGCAGCGTCACGCGCTACTATAATTGCCGGCGCGGGCAGCGCTCGCCTTAGTAGTATCTGCTCAAATCGTTTAGGTAGCAACTGGTTGCGCCCAAACAAGACACGCATGCGATAGTGAGAATAACGGAGCCTACCAGGGCAATAGATGAACACACAATGCCGGCGGTAGCCATCCCTGTCGGGAAACCCGCTTCTTGTTGCTTCTTCTTTGCCATTATCCCAAGTACCAAGCCTAAAATGGCCGTCGCTATGCCGGCGTACGGCAAGCAAAGCGAGGCGATGCCCAGAACCAGCGAAGCGATAGCCCAACCCTTGCCGGGATCTTGGATTGACTGTTGCGGGTACGGTTGCTGGTATTGAGGCGGATACTGCGGCGGCGGTGGGTACTGCGGAGGGGGTTGTTGCGGGAATTCCGGCGGTGGGTACTGCGGATACTGAGGAGGTTGCTGTTGCGGGTACTCCGGCGGGGGTTGTTGCTGAAATTCCGGCGGTGGGTACTGCGGAGGGGGTTGTTGCTGAAATTCCGGCGGTGGATACGGCGGCGGCGGTTGTTGCGGGAACTCCGGTGGCGGGTACGGCTGATATTGCTGAGGTTGTTGCTCGTTGACGTCGTAATCGTCCATTTCTGTCATCTCCCTCTCTTTTTAAAAACGTAAAATTTACTTAAGGATCGTGAATCCCCCGATTACAGGCAATGGTTGGGCTTTACCGTTGTTCGCGTTGATAATTCCCATGATGGCGAGCACAATGAATGGAATATGGAGCAGCCAGAAAATCGTGGCTAACCATCCCGGGGTGTATTGTCCCACATACACACCAAAATAATATCGAGGAACCCTTATGACCAGTTTAAGTATCTCGCTGAGGATATTATATCCGACCCACGCTATCCCCAGAACCAAACCTTGGTTCGCGTGGTATTTGACGAATGACGACGCCTTGTAAGCTCCGCTGAGAATGGGGACAAGAACCAGGATATGTAGATAGGAAAGTATGGACATTATTTTTGTGTTATCGGCGTTCGGTTGAGCGCCAGGGGGATAATAGCCCTGAGGCGGCGGATATCCCGGTTGCTGGTATTGCTGCTGGTGCTGTTGATATTGCTGCTGCGGTTGCTGATATTGGGGCGGCTGTTGGTACTGCGGCGGCTGTTGTTGGTATTGCTGCTGAGGCTCTTGTGGATACGGTGGCTGTTGCTGCTGCGGTGGCTGTTGATACTGTTGCGGCGCTTGCTGATACTGGGGTTGCTGTGGTGGTTGCTGGTACTGCTGTTGTTGCGGCGACGCCGGGGCGGCTTCAAGTGGTTGCCCGCAAACCGGACAGAATTGAAGACCGTCTTGAACTTGTGTCCCACAATTATTGCAATTTGCCATGGTTTGTTCTCCTTTCTTTATCGACTGCGCTCGGTCGCAGGTTGTAACTAACGTTATATGTTTTGATTCGACCCACACTCGCCGCAGAACCTTACCCCTGGGGCGAGCTCTGTACCGCAAGACGCGCAAAACTTCGACGCTGTCGATGCCAACGGCGTCCCACATTCCTGACAAAATCTCATGCCATCCGGATTTTTGCTTCCACAATTCGGACAGTGTTCTTTGGCTTTCTCAGCCTTTTTTTCCATTTCCGCTTTTTCCTGCTCCTGCTTCGCTGCAAGGAAAGCTCTTTCAGCCTCAGCAGTGTTCTGCCTGATAAGCCTAAGTTTTCGGTCTTGTGGCCATGCTGACGGGTTTTGCGCGTATGCTTGCCGACCTATTTCCAGCATTATTTCCGACTCTTGCTTCTCAAGGTCGGATAGTTCTGATTTTATGGCGAGAATCTTGCCCTCAGGCGTATCCGTAGGGACAAGGCCGGATTTCGCTAGTCCGCACATCAAGCCACTAAGAGAGCCTCCGAGAGTGCCTAACCCCCCAAAAAGATCATTTGCCATTTTTGAGCCCTCCGTTTTTGTTATAGTATTACTCAATAATATTTATAACATAATAATATTGACAAATCAAGTCATGAATTTTCATCACTATTATCAAATATATCATTACTGTTCAGAGGGTATTCAAAAACTCGCAACGGTTACAGGCTCCGCACACAAGTTTTGGCCAATATCACAAGTTTTCACCACTGTACCAGTGCGTTGGCTGTAACCAACCTGTGTTTTTGGATACCTGCTGAACAGTAACAATATATCCGCATACCAGGATAATGTCAAGAAAAACAAGACGGATATTTGCCGTCAGGAATACAAAAGGCCAGTAGTGGTTATGTACACGCTTATGATAAAAATTACGTTTACATTGCCAGAGTAATGTGTTATTTTATAGATTACTCAGACTTCCAAGTGATTACTTCTGTTTTCTGTAAATATAAGCGAGGTATTGATCCGTGCTGCTTGATAAACTAATTACTATTGAAGAAAAATTTCAAAACCTTGAAAAGCGTATGCAAGAACCTGATGTTTATACCGACCTCGCCCTATACGCGCGACTGGCTCGCGAGCAAAAAGAGATCCAACCGGTCGTAGACGCCTACAGGCGGTATAAAAAAGCCCGCAGTGACATGGAAAGCGCGAGAGAACTGCTCGGCGACCCCGATTTTAGCGAGCTGGCGCAGGAGGATCACGATATAGCGCTCGCTGATATGGAACGGACGGAAGAGGAACTGAGAATATTGATGCTGCCCCGCGACCCCAACGACAGCAAGAACGTCATCATTGAGATACGCGGCGGCGCTGGCGGGGAGGAAGCCGCGCTGTTCGCGCATAGCTTATACCGTATGTACACGATGTACGCCGAATCAAAGCGATGGAAATCAGAAATCGTCAACTTAAACGAGACTGAGCTTGGCGGGATCAAGGAAGTCAGCTTCATAATTGAGGGCGACGGCGCGTATTCGCGCTTCAAGTTCGAAAGCGGCGTCCACCGCGTACAGCGCGTACCGGAAACGGAAGCCTCTGGCCGCATCCATACCAGCACCGTCACCGTCGCCGTACTTCCCGAGATGGATGAAGTGGATTTTGAAATAAACCCCGCCGATTTGCAGATCGATACGTTTCGCAGCAGCGGGGCGGGCGGGCAACACGTCAACAAGACGGAATCAGCCATACGGATAACCCACCTGCCAACGGGCATGACAGTAGAATGCCAGGACGAGCGCAGCCAACATAAAAACCGTGACCGCGCCATGAAAATCCTTGTGTCACGGTTGTATGAAGCCGAACGCGACCGGCAAAATGAGCAGTTTGCCGCTGAGCGCAAGAGCCAGGTCGGTACTGGCGACCGCTCCGAGCGCATCAGGACATATAATTACCCGCAAGGACGCGTGACAGACCACCGCATAGGCCTCACGCTTTATAAAATTGAGCAGATACTCAACGGCGCTCTCGACGAAATTATCGACGCGCTCATAATGGCGGATCACGCGGAAAAACTGAAAGCGTCGGAGGCGTAGACGAAAACAAGAAAACAAGAGAATCCCTTCGTCAAATCCCCGTATTCTGACTCCTGACTCCTGACTTCTGAATTCTGGCGCTGCACCTTGGGAGTGGGCGCAACCCACGTTAGGGTGGTATTTCATGAAAACTACAGTTATCACGGGCGACGATTTGTCTTATGCGGTCGAGGTTTTCCTGAGCGGCGGGCTTGTCGCCGTGCCCACGGATACAGTCTATGGGCTTGCGGGAAATGGGCTGGACGTGGACGCCGTCGCGAAAATATATGAAGTCAAAGGCCGCCCTGAAGTCAAGCCGCTAATACTGCTTGTGCCGGATATCCACGCGGTGGAGGCGGTGAGCGCGGAAATACCGGAAACAGCCCGGATACTTTCAGACGCGTTTTGGCCGGGCGCACTGACGCTGGTGCTGCCGCGCCGTGACACGGTGCCGGACATAGTGACGGCGGGCGGAGATACCGTCGGCGTACGGTGCCCAGGCCATCCAAAGGCTCTGGAATTTCTCCGTCTTGCGGGGGTTCCGGCAGCGGCGCCATCGGCAAATATTTCCGATATGCCAAGCCCCAAGAGCGCCGAGGACGTTTTGGCGTATTTTGACGGCAAGATAGACTGCGTCGTCGATGGGGGCGAATGCAAGTATGGCGTTGAATCCACGATCGTCTCACTTGTGGATGGAACATACAAAATAATCCGACAGGGAGCGTTGCCTGAAAAAGAGATCCGCCGCGTTCTGGCAGACATTGCGTCGCGCTAGGCGGCACAGACGGCAGGTGAATAATATGTTTCTAATCGGCATAACCGGCGGAACTGGGTCCGGCAAAACTACGGCTTTGCGGGTCTTAAAGTCGCTGGGGGCGCTCGCTCTTGACTGCGACGCCATATACCATGGTCTCCTCTCAAGCGACGCAGCGATGAAGTCGGAGTTGGAGGCGCGTTTTGCCGGTGTTGAGCGAAACGGCAGTATCGACAGGGCGGTGCTTGCAAAAAAAGTTTTCAACGACGCTTCCGCTCTCAATGACCTCAACGCGATCACGCATAAATACGTCAGCATGGAGATTGAGCGGCAAATCGAAAACTGCGGATTGACGGGAACACAAGTCGTAGCTATAGACGCAATCGCCCTGATCGAGAGCGGGATAGCCGGAATATGTGATGTAATAGTTGGAACAGTCGCACCAATTAATGTAAGGATTTCACGGATAATGAGACGCGACGGTTTGACGTATCCCTTGGCGCAGATGAGGATAAACGCGCAAAAGCCGGAAAGTTACTACAGGGAACACTGTGATTTCGTGCTTGAAAGCAATGGCAAAAGTTATGTGGAGTTTGAAGAAAAGTGCAAGCATTTCTTTGCAAAACTATTGAGCGAAAATGGCGTAAATACGAGCAGATTGGTCAACATCTAGAAATAATTGAGGGGAGAAAGAAAATGCCTGATAAAGATGAACTATTATACAAAAAGAGAAAAATATTTGAAACAATAAGCGACGAAGAAAAAGCCCTTGCCGATGCCTATTGCGAGGAGTATAAAAATTTTCTCAACAAAGCGAAAACAGAAAGAGAATCTGTCGCGCAGGCTATCAGGTTAGCGGAAAGGCAAGGTTTTGCCCCGCTAACGCCAGGCATGGATTTGAAGGCCGGGTCTAAAGTATACTCAAACATCGGCGGTAAGGCTCTGATGCTTGCTATTATTGGCAAAGCGCCCCTGTCTGACGGCGTTAACATTGCCGCCGCTCACATTGATTCGCCAAGGCTGGATTTAAAGCAGGAACCGCTTTATGAAGATGGAGACCTAGCTTTCTTCAAAACGCAGTATTATGGCGGGATAAAGAAATACCAGTGGGTAGCGCAACCTTTGTCGCTACACGGAGTGTTGGTAAAAAAGAATGGCGAGGTTATCCATGTGGCGATTGGCGAGGATAAAGACGATCCCGTTTTCGTTATAACAGACCTTCTGCCTCATCTTGGGAAGGATCAGTACAAAAAAAATCTGGGCGAAGCGATTCCAGGCGAAAGTTTGAATCTTCTGATTGGAAGCCAGCCGACAGGCGAAGAAAAGGATGAAAACCGTGTAAAACGGACAATAATGAAGATCCTCAACGAAAAATACGGTATTACAGAGCAGGATTTTATGTCAGCTGAACTGGAAGCAGTCCCGCTCATGGACGCACGGGACGTTGGGTTCGACGGTTCGATGATCGTTGCATATGGGCATGACGACCGTTCCTGCGCATACGCCGCGTTGAAGGCAATCCTGGACTTGGAGGCGCCGGAAATGACCGCCGTCTGCGTTCTTGCTGACAAAGAGGAAACCGGATCAGACGGCGTTTCCGGGATGCAATCCGCAATGTTCGAAGATTTCATTGAGGAACTGTGTGAACCCTTCGGCGTGAAACCGCGCGCCTGCTTAAAAGCTTCTTTTTGCCTCTCAGCTGACGTAAGCAGCGCTTTTGACCCGAATTTCCCTGATGTCAGCGACAAGCTAAACACGGCGAAACTTGGTTGCGGCGTAGCGGTGATGAAATACTCGGGCGCTCGCGGGAAGGGCGGCACAAGCGAAGCCTCCGCTGAGGCAGTGGCGATGCTGCGCAGCGTATTTGATGAAAACGGCGTCGCTTGGCAGATGGCGTCGCTTGGCAAAGTGGACCAGGGCGGAGGCGGCACGATCGCCAAATATATGGCGAACCGGAATGTAGAAACAATCGATGTGGGCGTCCCGGTTTTATCGATGCACGCCCCATATGAGATAGCCTCGAAGCTCGACTGTTATATGACGTATAAAGGGATTTTAGCAAATTATAAAAGGATATGTCAAAATGTCTGAGTTCACGCATTTAGACGCGAAAGGCAACGCCGTCATGGTTGACGTTAGCCAGAAGCAACAGACAAAGCGGCAGGCTATAGCGACAGGCCGGATAAAGATGAACCCCGAATGCTATAGCGCGGCAAAAGCCGGTTCGACGCCAAAAGGCGACGTCCTCGGGGCGGCGCGGATTGCGGGGATCATGGCAGTCAAGCAGACAGGCTTGCTCATCCCCCTTTGCCATACGCTCCAGATCGAGCAAGCTTCCATAGATTTTGAGTTTTCCGATGAGGAGCGTTGCGTAATTGCCAATTGCAGCGTGAAAAGCGTCGGCGTGACTGGCGTCGAAATGGAGGCGCTGACAGGTGTGAGCATAGCCTTACTCACCGTCTACGACATGTGCAAGGCTATTGACAAAGGGATGGAAATAGGCGAAATATACCTAGTTAAAAAAACAGGCGGGAAAAATGGGCCGTACCGCAACGAAAAGGGAGAGATGTATGTGGGACGCCCATAACCGCCGTATCGACTACGCGCGCGTCTCGATTACGGACCGCTGCAATTTACGATGCCTCTACTGCATGCCTGGGGATATCCCGTTTATACCACACAACGATATCCTGCGTTATGAAGAGATACTCCGGGTATGCGCCACGCTCGCTAAACTGGGTGTAAAAACCGTGAGGGTGACAGGCGGCGAACCTCTCGTGAGAAAAGGTTGCCCAGATTTTCTAAAAGAACTTAAAAAAGTTCCAGGCGTCAAACACATCGCGCTGAGCACCAACGCGGCGCTACTGGAGCCTCACATCGAAACCCTGTCCAAGCTGGAGCTGGACAGCCTGAACATAAGCGTCGACAGCCTTGATCCTGAAACATACGCAAGGATTACAGGGCGCGACGCGCTGAGCGCCGTCCTGGGATCACTAAACGCTGCGATTAAAGCAGGGCTTCGCGTCAAGGTCAATTTCGTCCCTCTAAGAGGGCTCAACGATAATGAAATTCTCCCCATCGCAAGACTGGCGGAGGCAAACCCTGTGGACGCGCGGTATATCGAACTGATGCCCAGCGACGCGGGAAACTGTGTAAAAGGCGTTACGAGCGATGAAGTACTTGCGATCCTCGCGAACGAATATCCCGATTTGAAATCAGACAACTCACCGCGCGGCTTCGGACCCGCCCGGTATTTCGTAAGCGCGAGGCTTAGAGGCGCTATCGGGATTATCGACGCTGTCAGCAACCGTTTCTGCTCATCCTGCAACCGATTGCGCTTAACAAGCACGGGCTTTTTGAAGCTTTGCCTTTTTCATGGCGACGGCCTGGATTTACGCCAGATGCTTCGCGGCGGAGCGTCCGATGATGATATCGAATCCCGGATAGAGGAAGCGGTCTACAATAAACCAGAGAGCCGCCAAGCGCAGGGAGGATCGAATCCGGAATCCCGGATAGGGCGCATGTCGCAAATAGGAGGCTAGTCAGTATGAGCGAAACGATCGGAGTAGTCAAAGCGGTTTGCTTAAGTGCGAAAAGGGGAGAGCAAAAGCAAAACACGCAAAGCGCTCAACTTATCGCCGGATGGGGTATTGAAGGTGACGCACACGCAGGCGATTGGGACAGGCAGGTGAGCTTGCTGGCATATGATAAGATCCAGCAATTCAACGAACTTGGAGCCGGCGTGGGTTTCGGAGATTTTGGAGAGAACCTGGTAGTTGAAGGCATCAATTTGAGCATCTTGCCTGTAGGCGCATTACTAAACTGCGGGGAATCGACGCTTGAAATCACGCAAATAGGGAAGCAATGTCACGACCATTGTCAAATATACGACAAAATGGGTGACTGCATCATGCCGCGCGAAGGCGTGTTCGCCCGTGTGAAAACAGGAGGGCTTATTTCGGTTGGAGACGAAATAACCGCGCAAACACAAAGCGAGCGCCCGCTCAAAGCGGCGGTAATAACGCTAAGCGACAAAGGCGCGGCGGGTGAGCGCGAGGACAAGAGCGGCCCGATCGCCAAAGAGCTGCTCGAGACAGCAGGATACCGCGTCGAGCATGAGATTATGCTGCCGGACAACCGCGATGAATTGGAACGCGCGCTAATCGAGCTTTCCGACACGCAAGGAGTCGATTTGGTAATAACAACAGGCGGAACCGGGTTTTCGACACGGGACACGACGCCCGAAGCGACATTGTCTATAGCAGACCGCGCGGCGCCAGGCATAGCGGAAGCCATCCGCGCCCATTCGATGAGCATTACAGCTCGCGCAATGCTAAGCCGAGGCGTGTCGGTAATACGCAAAGGCACGCTGATCATAAACCTACCAGGAAGCCCAAAAGCGGTAAGAGAAAGCCTAGAATTTGTCTTGCCCCACATCAAACACGGGATCGAGATACTGCGTGGCAGCGCATCTGAATGTGGCAGGGGTTAGGTGGTGCAGGACTATTTTCCCATTGTGTCAGCTAAATAGCAAAATAAGCTTTAAAGCACTTAGTCATATAGTTAGCAATTGAAGTCTGGCCCTTTGCCCTCTTTAGCAAAGAGGGTGGCCCGCAGGCCGGGTGATTTGTCCGCGGCGCAGTTAATGATTGCAGTATTTCATGGATTTTTGCATACTACCGTTGCGGATGTGGTCTGCACGTGCTATACTGCGATTGTTTACAAAAAAGGTAAGTGTATAGGGGTGCTAATAATGATTAAGAAACTTTCCTACATTCTTTTGGTATGCGTCGTCTGCGCGGTACTGCTGGCTGGTTGCAAGAAAACTACACCCGAATCGCCGGAAGCGCCAGCGTCCGATACGACTCTGACGGATACGCCCTTGCAGATAGAACCAACAGTAGGCGCGCCGCCGGCGGATGCAACCGAGCCATCGACGCTGATAATAGGCAAGATAATCCTTGCATCTACTACTAGCGCTGAAGACTCCGGTTTGCTCGCTTTCATACTGCCCGAGTTCACCGCCGAAACCGGCTGGGATGTGGAGGTCGTCTCTGTTGGCGACGACACCGCACTTCAGATGGGCAGGGATGGAGAAGCCGACGTCTTGTTGCTACACTCCAGGCAGGATGAGGACAAGTTTGTTGAAGACGGCTACGCCGCCCGCCGTTACGACGTCATGCGCAACGACTTTGTCGTCGTCGGTCCTGACGACGGTTCGATCGCTTACAACAACGACATAAAGAAAACCTTAAAAGCAATCAACGATGAAGGCCTTGGTTTTGTCGCTATGGAAAGCGGTTCCGGCACCCATAAAAAAGAAATGTCCATTTGGAACTCAATTGACATCGACCCTGAGGGCAACGCCCTGTATTTGAGCATAGGGCAAGGGATGGGCGCCACTTTGAGGATAACAAAAGAACTGAACATATATACGCTCTCTGACCGCGCAACATGGCTCAGTTTTTCTGAAAAAGGCAATCTCTCTATTATCTGCGAGGGCGATCCGGAATTAGATAACCCGTACGGCTTGATCCCTGTATCCGCTTCTGTAAACGAACATGTCAACGCCGAAGGCGGACAAGCGTTCGCAGATTGGATCACAAGCACGGAAGGTAAGGAATACATTACAAAATTCGGCGCAGGAGAATATGATCAGCCATTGTTTATACCTGCTGATTAAATGTTAATAATCCATGCAATCGTCGTCAAAACATCCACCGCTGTAGGGGCAGACCTGTGTGTCTGCCCTGGTGAACACACGCGAAACGTTCAGGAGGTAGGAGGGCAAATGATAGGTTCGCAACCATTGCGCAGGAAATATGCAGGAGGGCAAACGATAGGTTCGCCCCTACAAAACAACCACGCAGGAACCATACGATAGGGCAAATGATAGGTTTGCACCTACAAAATAACCGTGCGGGAAACATGCAGGAGGGCGAACACATAGGTTCGCCCCTACAGAACAACCACGCAGGAACCATACGATAGG
>WRNV01000087.1 GCA_009776445.1 Oscillospiraceae bacterium
TCCATGCTCGGGAATTTGGAGCTAATAGAGAAAGTCAAGGAGGGCTTGCAGGAGGAGGGACTCCAAGTGGGGAACCCAAATCCAATACAAGTATTCAAAATACCCTTTCTACAACTATATCTGCTTGGAGCAGGAGTCATTGCCGCAGGGGGATGGCTTTTGGCGTTAGCTCTGGAACCGTTATTATTGAAGAGAAAATGGAAGATTCCATACCTAATCCTAATGATACTTGGGCTTGCTCTTTGGGGCGTCGGCCTTGTTATGTTACCCGCATTTGCCAGGAAGCTGTTTGCTTTGGCAGCCGCAATTTTCTTCCCCTGTTTAAGCATAGCTCTTCTCCTCAAGCGGGAATACCCTCCAATCGCCGGGCTCGTAAAGCGCCTACTCCGCGCCGCTATACAGTTGCTGGCAGTGTCCGCATTCACCCTTATGGGGGCGATGATCATGTCCGCGCTGCTTGGCGAACCGGCGTTCATGCTAAAGATAGACAATTTCTATGGCGTAAAACTGGCGCATATAGCGCCGCTGGCTTTTTTGCCGCTCGTGCTTTGGTTAAGGGAAAAAGACTGGTATGGCCTCCTGTCAGGAACAATAAAAGGCAGCGTCAGTTTTTGGCAGCTTGGCGTGTGTTTTGTCCTACTTGCTGGAGTGACGCTATATATTTTGCGTACGGGGAACGATAGCCCGGATGCCGTGTCCAGCCTTGAGCGGAGCGCGAGGCAACTACTTGACACTTGGCTCGGGGTAAGGCCAAGGACGACGGAATTCCTCATTGGTCATCCTTCGATGCTGATAATGTTGTATTTTGGTTATAAATACAACATGTTCCCATTGTTGATGCTTGGGTCGATGGGGCAGGTTTCCCTGATCAATACCTACGCCCACATTCATACTCCGCTTATGATTTCCCTGCAACGTAGCGCGAACGGTCTGTGGAGCGGGTTGCTATTGGGGATTATCGCTATTGTCATTATCGAGCTGATCCTGCGTAGGTTGCGAGTTGCCAACGCGAAACGTGTCCAGCGTAGCTGATAATCGGCGTTTTTCAAGTGGAAACGCTCATATGGGAGCGCGGAGGGGGATCAACGTGAATATTCGAAAAAGAAGCCCCAAAGTCGTTATCAGCGGTTATTACGGTTTCGATAATTGCGGGGATGAAGCGGTGCTTTTGGCAATAATTCATTGTCTGAGGAAACTTTACCCTGATTTGAGAATTACCGTGCTTTCAGGCAACCCAGCAAAAACNANGAAACTGTATGGNGTCAAAGCGGTGAATCGCTGGAACCCCCTTGCTACCGCGACGCAGATTATGTCTAGCCGACTGCTCATAAGCGGCGGCGGATCGTTGCTTCAAGACGTTACCAGCGCAAAGAGCCCAGCCTATTACCTGGGTGTGATATCGATCGCGCTCTTCCTAAAGAAAAGAGTAATGATCTACGGCCAGGGCATTGGCCCGCTAACTGGGGTGAGAAACCGCCTCAAGGCCGTAAAAACGCTCAATCGNTGCCATGCTATAACACTGAGGGACGACCGTTCTGCGGGACTACTTAGCGATTTNGGCGTAAGACGGGATATGGCGGTGACTTGCGACCCTGTGATGGCGCTTGAGCGTGACGANATATATGACGACGCGGTAAAAGAGAATTTGCGCGAATTGGGGCTTTTNGACAATTTGGGCGTGGGTCTCAANCCCTTGCTTTTCGTGGCNCCGCGAAATTGGGAAGACGACAGGTACATCTCGCCTGTAGCGGAATTTCTTGATAGGCAAGCCGGGGATGGATGGAGTGTTCTCCTTGTCCCCGCTAAATATCCAGAAGATATGGACGCGATTGCCAAGTTATCGGCGAGGATGGCCGCGCGCTCATACTGTATCGACAAACTCCTAACCGCTCGCGAGTTTATGGCCTTGGCGGCATTGGCGGATAGGGTTTTCTCAATGAGGCTCCATGGTTTAATTTGCGCAATGGCGATGGGGACGCCAATGATCGGTCTTTCCTATGATCCCAAGGTCGACGCGTTTATGGAGCAAGCGGGTCTCGAAAAATATTGCTTTTCATTAGATGATTTTGACGTCAGAACCGCAAACCGGTTGATGGAGGAGCTGGACAATTTGCCATATCAGTTGCGCCAAGAAAGAGAATCGCGCCGATTGGAGATGCAGGATCTGGCATGGGAGACAGCGGACGTAGCAATGTGGCTACTAGACGCGCCAGACACGAGACAGTAGCGAGTTCAGGGGGCGGAAGCTGTGGTTGCCTATCGTGGTTATAGTTACAAGTGGTTATAATGAGGCGTTGATTAATTAGCAAAGATATGGTATCATCATCTTCATACGGAGGGTTAGATACTGCATTACTGATCTGCTCATACTTAATCAATTATTATCAATTTGATAAATAATACTTGACAGATGGGCGAATCTGTGATACTATGTCAGCATGAATAATTTAGTATCGATAGGCAGAGCGGCAAAGATACTCGGGGTGTCTGAAATCACGTTGCGCAGATGGGATAGCGAAGGGAAATTGCCATCAATAAGAACGGGGGGCGGACACAGGCGATACGATGTATCAAAGCTAAAGCCCGAAACGATCCATAAATATAATTTTGAAGACAACCGCAAGACGATAGCGTATGCAAGAGTGTCAAGCCATGACCAAAAGCCGGATTTAGAGCGCCAAAAGCAAGTACTGGAGCTGTTTTGCTCAAAAAACGGGTGGAGCTTCGAGATAATAGCTGACCTTGGTTCAGGCATGAACTACCATAAAAAAGGCCTTATGAAACTGTTGAATGCCATCCTTGACGATAGCGTGGGACGTTTGGTGCTCACCCATAAAGACAGGCTTTTGCGATTTGGGGCGGAGCTGGTGTTTTCCATTTGCGAGGCAAAGGATGTAGAAGTTGTAATTATCAACAAGGGTGAAGACACAACTTTTGAGGAAGACTTGGCGACAGACGTGCTTGAGATTATAACAGTGTTTTCGGCCCGTTTGTATGGCTCGCGCAGCAAAAAGAACAAACGGCTCCTTGACAGCGTGGCCAAAGCAGTTGAGGAGGCGTCCAATGATACGGGCTCATAAAATCAGGCTATACCCAAATAACACGCAAGCAACATACTTTGCAAAGGCGTGCGGCGTCGCCCGTTTCGCGTACAATTGGGCGCTTGCGCGTTCTAGGGAGCTATATGAGCAGGACAGCGACCACAAGTTCAACGAAGCCGCTCTGAGACGCGAATTAAACGCGAAAAAGAAAGAACGATACCCCTGGATGCTGGAGGTTACAAAATGCGCCCCACAGTTGGCAATCAAAGACGACTTAAGCAGCGCGTTTAGGAATTTCTTTGAAAAGAGAGCCGGTTTCCCAAGGTTTCACAAGAAAGGCATCCGAGACAGCTTTTCCTTATCGAACGACCAGTTCAAGATTAGGGGCTCCCAAGTACAGATACCCAAGTTGGGTTGTGTCAGGCTTGCGGAGCAATTGCGTTTTGAAGGCAAGATTTTGTCGGCAACCGTGCGCAGGGCAGCAGACAATTGGTATATCTCCGTTCAGGTGGAAATTGCGAAACCGGAGCCGATACACAGACAGATCAGCGAAAACCAAGCTATCGGTGTGGACGTCGGCGTCACGTCGCTTGCTGTTTTATCAGACGGAAGGGTCGTTACAGGCAGCAAACCAAGCAGAAAATATGAGGACCAGCTTCGCCGGGCGCAGCAGTCATTATCGCGGAAGAAGGGCTCACGCAAGGGTGAAAAGAAGTCTAGCAATTATCGCAAACAACAAATTAAAGTGAGCCGCATACACGAAAAGATAGCCAATTCCCGCAATGAGGGCTTGCACAAGCTGACATCCATGCTCACACGGAATTATTCACTTATTGGCATTGAGGACCTGAACGTAAAAGGCATGGTTAAGAACCACAACCTCTCAAAGTCAATCCATGACCAATCGTGGGGCGAATTTAGTAGGCAGTTGACCTACAAGGCTGACGCGACAGGCTCGCACGTGCATTATTCCGACCGATTCTATCCCAGCAGCCAATTATGCAGCAAATGCGGTTGCCAAAACGCGGGAACCAAAGATTTGTCGATACGCGAGTGGGTGTGCCCAGAGTGCGGCGCTATCCATGACCGCGATCTGAACGCAGCCGAAAACCTAAGAAAAGACGCTATTAAGGCAGTATTCGGCGTGGCATAAGCAAATAAAACGCCGTGAGTTACACGGTGTCAGCCTGCGGAGAGTTCTTGCATTGGCTCCTCTGTGAAACAGGAATTGAACATTAGATTTGATTAGTAATGATTAAATTTGAGTAAGTTTCTAGTAACGGTTAGCCAAGTGGTCGTAATGCGGAGGTTTTTAAACACTGAGTCTATTTACCGTTCAAGGGCGAAAAACCCTTGTTTATAAGGCTTACAAGGTTCAACAAAACTGAAAAATTCTCTTGCGTTGCCCTAAATCGTTTTCTGAATTCCAAGGAACAATTTTGGGGCGGGAATGTCTGTTCGGGATATTGAAAATTTGGTAAAGATATGGTATCCTTTCTTCATACGGAGGGTTAGCGAAGAGGTCATAACGCGGCGGTCTTGAAAACCGTTTGGGCTTTGCGGCTCACGGGAGTTCGAATCTCCCACCCTCCGCCAGACTGCAAAGTCAGCAAGCGCAACGGTTTGCTGGCTTTTCGGTTTTCCGGATTATAGTAATTCTTTGAGTTTTTCTAACCTTGTTGGATGTCGCATACGCCTTATAGCCTTTTCTTCAAGTTGTCGGATGCGCTCTCGCGTAACTCCGTATATATGCCCGATTTCTTCTAAAGTTAATGCTCCCTTTTCGGTAAAACCATTTCGATATAAAAGAACTTCTTTCTCTCTTGGTTTGATGTTGTCTAATAATTCCATTATAATACCTTTATAGTCGGATTTTATAAATGAATCATGTAGCTCGTCAATTAATAAACCATCATCGCTAATATCATCTTCATTATCAGTTATTTGCTCAAGGCTTTCCCAACAAATGAGATAGAAAAGATACCTTTCAGTGTTCTCAATGGTCCAATCTTGTTTTTTGCTGAGAAATTTTACGAGTTCGGGGCAATGTAGCATTCTATTTTCGGGGCAATACTCACAAAAGTGTTCTTCGGCTTCATTTATTATATTTAGCAGTTTTTCTTTTATGTGAACAGGAAAATATATAGGAATACTGTGTATCCAACAGTTGCGCGTAATTGAACTGGTTATCCACCATTGAATGTTTGCGTTATAATTCATGTGCTCAGCAGGGTTGTATCTATCAATAGCTGAAATAACTCCTGTCAAAGCGTCTTGAAGCGTATCATCAAGAGGCAATAGGTACTTTTTGCTATAATATAAAGCCTGGCGCACAGCTGCCCTCATGTACATTTCAATCAGCCGGTTTTTCGCGTACTCATTTCCGTTTTTGGCTTGCGGAATTAGTTTCTTCCATTCGAGATACTGCGGCGGGGTTATATTTCGAACAAATTCAATAAAGGGTTTAAACTCCGGCGCAAGTTCAATGAATTCATCATAAATAGCGTTATATTCGGTGAAGCTCCTATCAGTTGATAGCTCGTCATCATCCGATGTGATGATAACGCCCATAGCAAGAATTTGCTCTGTAATGGAATCAATCTGATGAAGTGGCGTGTCATAGGCGGCAAATAGCGATAAAGCTTCGTCTTCTGTGATGAAACCATTCGCCATGTAGCAATCATAAAGCTGGGTAATAATCTGATTGCGCGCTGCACCTTCCATTCACCTAACTCCTCGCCAACCGACAAAGGTCAACGATTTCGTCAGTGTTTTGACCATATCTTTCTTCAAATTCTTCCATGAAATCATAAAGGTTGTTCAGATAATCTTCTTCGGTGTTTGACGGCTCAATGAGCTTCTCATAAAGAATATCAACACCGCCGCGAACAAAAGATTCATACCTTTCCTCATCGGGAACTGCTTGAGGTTTTCCATAAAACCGAAACGCTTTATCAATCCTGTTATCAAATACTGGCTCGTATTTTTGATCAAGCAGCATTATGAGCCTGTAATTGAACCAGAGCGTATTGAGTTCTTTTGACAGAGCATCATACAAGACATTAGCCGTCTTACTGCTCCCATCCAAATCAGCGGTACGGTTATACAAAAACCCGATGATAGGGGCAAGGATATAGACATCAAGATTTCTGTTGAACAAGCGCTTAGTTGATTTTCCAATAGCTGCCGTCAAGCGATTCACTTTATCGGCATGAGTGCCTTTGAATTGATAATCACCATTAAAGATCATTGTCGTGTCCTCCTCAAACAATATATGCTTCGAATTCGTTTTTCTTCTCGAACTGATAGCGTTTTCCAACCTTGCTTCCGAGATTTATATTTGCCAAATCCCCATCCGTATCCTTGATGAAAATGATGACTTGTTCTGCAACAGCGGGAAGAACTTCGCAGACCGTCTTAATTCTCGTTTTATCGAAAGCAGAAAGCGGCGCGTCCATAACAAGCGGATACGGTTCTGAAACAAGCATTGCATTTTCAGCTTGTTGGCTCATGCGTGCCATTTTGATTACCCCAGCTATGAAAGCAAAAATAACGGAAATGCTCTGTGCCGTGGATGTTTCTACATCTTCTGATAACCCGTCAGACTGATCAATAATATTGATCTGAATATTGTACTTATCATCAAGAGACAGCGAAAATCCGCCGTTATAAATGCTTCTGAACAACTCGTTTACCGTGTCTTGAAGCTGTGTCCGCATTTTAGATTCTTCCGTTGCGTACTGCTCTAAAAGAGTGTCGTACATATAACGGGCGTACGCTTTATACACTTCAATCTTGCGGTTCGTTTCGTTCTTGTTGGATAATTCTTGGCGGGCGGCCTCGGCTTCTTTCTTATCCCTTAAATGGCTGCCTTTTATGATGTTAATCGAATCCTTTTCGTTTTCGAGCCGTCTGATAGCGGCTTCATACCGTGAAAGGTCGGCTTGTAAACCGCCAACGCGCTCAAGACCTTCGAGTCGTTTTTCAATGTTAGTGATATTGCTGTCTATTTCGGTTTTATTGTCATCAAACTCTCTCACGAATTTATAGTTGTCACAGAATTCATCAAAAAAATTCTCGACCGCGCGGGATTTGTCCTCACATTTGCCTACAAATTCGCCAATCATGTAGCCAATGGATTTCGGTGGTATATAATCCAGCAATTTGTTGAGGGCGGCAAATGCTTCGTTACCAGCAATAACTTCAGTTCCGCAGATGCACTTCTTTTTCTGAATCAAAAATTGAATCGTTTTGTCATTGATATAGGGAACGCCTTTATCCAGCTTCTCGGCAGCAGCAAGAGTTTGCAGTGCATCTCTCATCATCTTCTTGGCGAAGAAACTCGGCGCACCTCTGTTGAACGCTCTTAAAACATTCGCCACACGGGAAGATCTCGAATTGATAAGCACATCCCTTTTTCTGATAAGTTCAGCCTTTTGTACTGCAAGCGATTCACTATCCTTGTTCTTTGCTATCCGCTCGGTAAGTTCGCCACATCTATCAGACGCGATACCCCTTTCATCATCAATCTCAGTAAGGCGTTGATCAATGGCATCTATCTTTCGATCAAGCGCACTTATTTGTCGTCCATATTCAGCTATTTTGCTGTCGCTCTTTGCATCATAGCTCTCGTCATATGACTTCAACACGGTTAAGGAACCCTTTCCGTTCAAGTGTGATAGTGCAGATGTATAAGCGCTTAATCCGAGTAAGCTGCGAACTGCTCCAGCGAACTCTTGACTTCGGCCTCGTTTGAGCTCTTTGCTCATATTCCCAATACGTTCACCATCGAAAAAGAAATATTTCGCAAGATCCTTCGGGAGAATCTCTTTAATCCGAATCTCGGTTTCCAATTCCTTAACATAGTCACGAGTACCGTCAGGCTTTTTAAAAGCGATGGTTCGTGTGAGCTGCCCTGATGGTTTTATCATACCGTTTGCGGTTTTCTGGTATCTTGACTCAGTGATGATTGTATATTCCACATTTTTGTGTTCAAGTGTGAGGTCAGCTCTCACGGTTTCAGTCGAATTAGTAAGCATTTTAGCTGAGGTGGCTTTGCAGAGTAAAATAGTGTCCTCAAAGGATGTTTCACCGTAGAGGCACCAAGTAAATATCTGCGCGAGTGTTGTCTTGCCGGTTCCGTTGTCACCCATGATCATTGTGACGTTCTGCTCACCTTCAGAGGCAAAGTGAATTGTCTGTTCTCCTTTGAATAGTCGGAAGTCTTTAACTACTAACTTTTTCAGTAACATTGGACTTCCTCCTCAATCATTTTTTTAATCATCTGCACCATTTGGGCATCGCTTTTTTCGCGTGTTTGCAAATTGTTTTTCTCGCGCATGATAAGTCTAGCGAGCATTCTTTGAACCTTTTCGGTTTCAATGCTGGTGCTGTTGGCATTTGAGATCATATCAGCCATTTTCGTAATCCTCCTCATATTGCAATAGGTATTCGTTGATTGAATATGCTTCCTTTACTTGAATAATTGTTTTTTCTGCCTGTATCATGTTAATTGCGAGCCTCGCGAATTCCTCTGCGCGGCTTAGCTCGTTTTTCACGAGTGTCAATTCCCGTTTTCGCTGTTCCTCTGTCAAATGGTGAACCTCATTCAGTGGTCGCGGCAGAGTGATGAAATCATAAATTTCAGCGAATTCTTTACCCTCTGCCAGGCGTAGTACACGTCCCCGGCGTTGAATGTACTCCTTTGGATTTGTCGTGCTTGCAAGGATAAAGGCGGTTTTGATTTTTGGAATGTTTACACCCTCATCCAAGCACTTTATTGCAACAAGAGCCTGCATTGTAATACCTGCTGCGAATTCGCGTTTTAAAACTTCACGTTTCTGCACATCCTCACGGGACGTAAACTGTGCGACATTCATTCCAAGTTTGTTCCCGAGTAAGTCTGTCACGGCATCTATCTGACGAATGTCCTCGTCACTGGTTTCGGAAAAATCTTGATTGTCCGGCAGGATGGTGGTCGCTCCGCAATAAACTAAAATATGCTTGTCACGGATGTAAGGCTTGATGTTTTCTTCAAGCTGTGCTATTTTATCGGTCGCGCCGCCAACCAACCTTGCTCTTTTGAGAGCTAACCGCTTGCCTTTCTCACTTAGCTTTCGCATGCCTTGTTTATCAAAAATCATGCACTTACTTATTTCATAAGAAAGCTGCGAGTATTCGGTCAACTCAGGTTCACTCAGGGTGGTCAGAATCGGATAATACTTATACTTCGTCAATTTCTTTTCTTCAATAGCCCGTTCAAGCGGGTAATCAATGCACTTATCGCCAAAGAAGTTATATAACCGCGATGTTCCATCTTCATCATTATGTCGTTCAAGGGTAGCAGATAACGCCAAACGGAATCTATATCGTTCGGAAAGCAGAGCACTTAGTCTTTCAGCCCCGAAATTATGAGCTTCATCGACCATTAGTAGGGTATCGCTCCGGATTTTGCAGAGCGTTTGCTGCACTTTGTTTAATGCAAATGTAGCGTTTGTGCAGACAAAGCAAAAGAACTCTTTATTACGAACGCCTAATTTTTGATCACGGATAGCATCCTCTAAAAGTTTGTGCCAATTTTTCTGCGCCGATGAACTATAACCGATAATCGGCTTTATACTGAACCGTTCAATATCCTCGACCCACTGCTCGACCAAATGTTGATAGGGGCAAACGATGATAACGGCCAGCTTGTCCTCAAGGACTTCGCATAACCGCGCAACTGCTCCAAGCCCAGTATAGGTCTTGCCCGTGCCAGTCGCCATATCAAATATTCCACGAAACTCGTTTCGTTCCCATTTATCAATCGCATCCTTTTGATATTGATAAAGCTCAACATTCACGGGGATAAACGCGCCGTTCCGTTTTTGCTCCTGAGATGAAAACTGATCATCATCAACTTCGTCATCATAGCTCTCATAGCGATTAACGACTTCACGTCTATACCGTTGGATGAGTTCATCGCTTAATTCGGGGAAATCCAATACAGTGATGCTCGGCTCATTGTCATTCCATATTGCCGTAAAAGCCGCCTTTTTATCTTCAACACGCTCATATTGTTCATAGGTTTTCCAAGAACAAAAAACGTCAATAGATTCAAAGTTAAGAGAAACGGCNGTTAAGGTTTCGTTCATGGAACCTGAAAACGCAACNGTATTGCCGTCCGCATCGGAAATCAACCCCATCTTTTCATGGTACATTCCGATTTGTTTATCCTTTTCAGTAAAAGCTATTTTTATGTCCAANATGCCGTCGGCGATTAAGTTCGCNAACTGATTCAGGCATTTTTCCTCAAAAGGGGTTCTGGGTTCGGTCAATTCACGCATGACCGCTTTTTGTAATATACTATCGCGCATTTCATANCCTTTGCGAATNGCTTCAATATCCTCATCAGACAACTTCGGAGAAGCGATTAATTGAATCTGGCCACCATTGTTCGCAAGCGTGGATATGCCGGTTGAAATCCTGCTTAAAATGGATGATGAAAAGAATCCGACAGCTCTTTTATAGGAAATAGCACGGCTGAGTAGCGGTACATAAAAAGCCTTCGGGATATTATCTACCGACGTTCTGTATGATTGCTTGATTTCAACTTCTTGCAGATTCATATAGCCTCCTTCCTCACGAATTTTCGTGGATGTAGTCTAAGACTTCCTCTAATTGTTCAAAGTCCTTATTCGTGTTGAAATAACCGACACTAAAACGAACAGTTCCGGCAGGAAAAGTCCCCATATATTTGTGAGCATTTGGCGCACAGTGAAGGCCAGACCGAACGACGATGTCTTTGTCGCTTAAAACTTGTCCGATGTTGTCGCTTCCATATCCGTTAAATACGCAAGAAACAACGCCAATGGATTGCTCCCTGTAATGGGGGACAAAGACGGTTTTTACATTGTCATACTTCGTTAGTACATCAAGCAAGCAGCGGTGATTAGCTTGTTCTTTTTTATAGATGCTATCAATGCCAATGTCACGAATCCATTTCAAAGCAGCGTTTAAACCGGCGATAGCCGGAAGGTTTTGTGTACCGACCTCATAGCGTTCGGGAATGGATTCAGGTAAATTAGGATTAGCGGAATCGACACCTGTCCCACCGTAAATCAATGGCTCAAGTTTGGCGTTCGGGTCGCAAATGAAACCGCCCAAGCCCATAGAACCATAGAGAGTTTTGTGTGCTGCGAAGACGGTAAAATCAATGTTTTCGCTATTAAGATTTGTATTAATCAACCCCATCGTTTGGCACATATCAATAATGTTTTTCGCTTCGTAGGTTTTTGATAAAGCGCAAATATCTTCTATCGGCGCGAGAACGCCACAAACATTACTTGCATGGCTGACAATGACAACATCTGGCCTGTTCTCTGCGAACTGGCGTTTTATCATTTCAAGGTCGTATATGAAAGCCAGTTTATCGAAAGCCAGGGTATGTATGCTTATATCAAACGACTGGCGCAAGTGATTGATAACCCTTACTACGGCGTTATGCTCGAAAGGCGACAGATATACATTCAATTCGTCTTTCTTTACAACACTGTTGATGACGACATTCAGGGCTTCGGTTGCGCTCGGCGTGAATACAACAGCTTTGTTCGGGCAGTGGTTCAATTCAAGTATCAGCTTTCGAGTTTCGGCTACCAGCGCTGACGCTTGTGCCGCTAACATGTGTTGACCGCGCCCGACATTCACACCACACTCACGGTAAAAAACGTCCATAAACCGATAAACTTTTTCCGGTTTCGGAAAAGTTGTTGCTGCGTTATCATAATATGCGGTCTTACCCATTACGTTCACCTCCAAATCGCATATCAATTTACCAAATTGCAAATGGCTTTATCGAATAATACTTATCTCCAGCGTGTGAAATATGTCCCAACAACGCGAAATTAAAGGCTTTCCCATTACGTACTAAATAGGTCAAGTGCCTGATCTCACGGCGCATCTTTTCACCACCAAGGTGCATTTCGATACCATATTTATCTCCTTTTGTGCCAGAGGTTTCATAATAGTCACCTTTTTGGTTGAGTTTTAAATCAGTAACGTTTTTCGTACATCCACTTTCTAATATCAACGTGTATTTCTTCACATCTCCATTGTGAGGACAAGTTGCCAAATCAATTAGTTTTTCATTTTCATCGTATAAGTACGTTAATGCGAATGTCGCAAAACCTGCTACTATTGATCCGCGCAACATAGAATTTGAATCTCGTAAAATATCAATAATACTTTCTAAAGGGCGCAATTTATTGTTGCACACATGAGCAACAATAATATTCGCTTTTCTTTCGATTGGAATAGTTTCTTTAGTTTCACTGGTAGTATTTTTTTCAATATTGGTTTCATATGAGCCATCGGCCTTAACCACCCCAAAAACACTTCCCCCTAAAGAGCCATCAAGCGAATTGTCGCTCCGTTTTCCTGTTGATGTGACTTTTTCGATGACATTTGGGTATAGTTGATTATAAAGCCCGCTTATCTCTGCTTCATCTAAATAGATATAGCTTTTTAGCGTTGTCACATGGTCATCTATGCCATACTCTCTTTTTGCCATAATTTATGCTCCTCAACATAATCTTTCAAGCAGTTCAATGAGAATCTGCCGTTTTTCTTGTTCGGTAATTGACTGCCCATATTCGTCAAGGTGTGTGGTCATTTCGTTCAGTAACAGCTTTGCTTTTTCGCTATATTCGGCTTTGTCAAAACGTTTTGGAACCCTATCACCTTTGGCATCGGTAAAAATGATTTCATACGAAGCAGAATGACCTTTGTCGTAGGTCTTTCTCCTGTTGAAATCCTCAACGGTTTGCTTGAACGACTTCAAATCCCGTAAGAACATGTCAATAGTATCGCCGTTCCAGTCATCTACCCGTAAGTAGGTAACCGCTTTGGCAAGACGCTGAACGAATGAGTTTTCATCGTTTGTAACGGTAGCCATCAAGTCAAGAATTTTGTTCTCATTACCGGAATATAGATACTGCTTTGTCCTATCGTTCAAGGAATCATACCATTCCTTGATAACTGATGTCAGACTTCCTCTGGCTTTACTTGCGGTAAACATCGTCTTAACAGAACTATTTAGCTCACGGACAAGGCTATTGACAGCATTATCGTATTCATCCTTAATTTCTCTAATAATTGGCACGACATTGACGGTAAACTCTTTCATACCGAATATGTCAAAGACCGTTTCAAAGAGAAACTCTCGCGGATTACCATCCAACTGTTTCAGATTGTTTATGAATCTGCGTTTTGAGGNATCAACCTTTTCTATTTTGCCATCTGCTTTGTATTTTGTAGTCANTTCCTTTGCGTATTTCGGTAACGAGAGATACCAGCGGTTCATGGCAAGCATAAGATAAGTAAAGCTGTTGTATGCCTTTTCGCGTTCAGTCACATTTTTCACAAACAATTCTTCAAGCATTGTCATATATTTTGCTTTTTCCTCGTTCCAATCCTCAAGGATAACGGAGTATTCGCACGGATTCTCGTTGATGCCATTTAGAAGCTCCGGAGTTATTTTGACCTCACTTCCTCGATAGAGGATAACAAGATTCATTTTACAGTGGCGAAGGACAAGGGCTATGTAGATTGGAATTACACCATATTTCAGGCCAAACCCGTTCTCGTACAATGTCAACGTTTCGTATAGTGTTTGGAAGTTCGCCCCGCCTTTCTTTGCGGCTTTCTTGGTTAAAAATGTGCTGATTTCGGACAGCATATCTCGCATACGTCCATCTTCGGGCAATAATTCAATAACGGGGGCAGTGTCTATGTTTCTTATAACACCTGTCTGTAACAGGGTGCTACGCATAATCGAAACATCCTGTCCAGTGCCTGATAAACCGATATTGGGGGATAATTCGCTCGCTAATAAACCGGCAAGGATTTTAGTTCTGCTGTTAATCGCAACAGTCGGCAACTCGTTCTTGTTGAC
>WRNV01000088.1 GCA_009776445.1 Oscillospiraceae bacterium
GCGGCTATGCTGTACGGGTTTTCTATGGCGAGTTCTTCCACTTCCACGTTGAAAAAGTCGCCTATCAGCCCCGCAAGGATGTCTTTGTTCTCTTCGCTTGCGAGGACTTTTTTGAAGGCCAAATCGCCTGTCGGCGAGATTCTTTCCAATATGATTGCCCCTTCCGCACAATGGCCGCCGCAAAGCGGGCCGAACTGCCCTGATAGTCCGATGATACCACATTGTCCGCAAACGCGCAATATGATTTTGGTGAACTGGCTGGGTAATCGATTACGGAGGTGCTACTGTTCAGAGGGTATCCAAACACCCGTCTTTGCGAGCGCAGCGAAGCAAACCATGCGCCGATTGTAAGGTTTGCGTCTGGATTGCCACGTCGCAAGCTCCTCGCAATGACGGAATTGTGTTGTTTTGCGTCAATTTCCTAATACCCTCTGAACTGTAACCACTTAGCTTGTAGCCCGAAAATTTGTTGCATACCGTTTGGCAACTTGACTATTGACAGTAATGAGCACGTTGGTTAAAATCTTGTTTATCAGTACCATGGAAAGCATATTTTCTCTCGTTTTCCAAAAACACTCTTTTGATGTTTTGATTGGCTAATTGTATACCAAGAATGAAGAGCTGAAAGCTGAAAAACCGCGCAGAAGCAGAGCTTATCGAGGTAAATGATAAGCTTAACCGGCTTTTTGGACAACGTCTGTATTCCAGCCCACCGCCAACATCAACCTCAGCAAAAGTTACCAATTCATAAAAGAGTTTATTGAACGACAGAAGAGCGACTATAATCCAACTCAGGAAATCGTCAGGTTTACAGAACTTTACAACCGTTTCGCTAATGACTCAGATAGCGTAAAGGTCATTGCACGATAGGCGATTGAAATTGCTATGATAGCAAATTGATACTTTTTTACGATATTTTACGCCTCCAATCCACACAAAACCAAAACAGAAAAAACGAGCTTACCTGCTACTTACTGGCGGACTATGGGGGTAGTTTAGTGGCGAAGAAAAAGAAGCAAAATAAATCGGGGCAGACGCCAAAGAAAGAATCGCGCATAGCAAGCGCGCGGCACTGGCTACCAACATACGAAGGCACAAAAGTCGTCAGGGGATACCGCAAAAAGTACCATGTTGACGTTGCCTGCGCAGTCCGCGAACTTCAGGAAATCGGCTACGAATTCAAGCCGGGTTATGTAGAAAACCTGTTGAAATCGGAAGCCGGCCGAATTGCGCATCTTCATCGCAAGAAACAAGACAAACAGAATAAAGAAGAATACAACGACGAGCAGGACGACATGTTTTATCATATAGCAGGATATACGACCGGAGGCTTCCCGTTCGGCGTCACTTGGGAGGAAATGGGGCTCAAGCCGTGGGAGAACGAATTGGAGGATTATTATTAGTCTGGGTCATAAGCTTTGGAAAAGCGGATGATACGCCCTGTCGTTCCCGTGCGTATTCCCTTAAAGCAAATCTGAATGAGTGCCTGTGCGTGAAGCTGTTAGGACGAGATTCTCACCGTCAATTAGATAAATGAGAAGCCAATCCGGTTGGATATGACATTCACGAAATCCCGCATAATCCCCAATTAGCGCATGGTCGCGGTGCTTCGGGTCAAGCGGCTTTTGTTCGCGGAGCGTTTGAATTATTTCGTCCAGCAAATCTATATTCAATCGCCGTTTAATAATGCGCTTGAGGTCTTTGCGGAATTGCGTGGTCTTTTTCAATTCTAACAGGTCTGCATCTGCCACGTTTATTCCTCCAAGTCATCGGAGTCTAATTCCGCAATCATCTCCTTGACGGAAGAATAGGACTTCGTTTTTATTTTGCCGCTTGCAATATCACGCGCTTCCTGCATGGCGGCTAATGTTTCCTCGTTGTACTTCGGCAGGNTCATATCAAAAGGCATACCGTTNACAATNATAACCTTATGCAAAAAGATGTTTACTGCATCTGCTACGGTTATTCCGAAGTTCGAAAAAATCCTGTCGACGGTTGACTTCACTTCCGGGTCAATGCGGATATTTATGTTTGCTGTTTTAGCCATTTCAATCACCTCGATCATAGTATGCGCCATTTTGGTCGCAAACGCAACACAAATGCGACTTATTTGAAAGTTTTTTTACAACCCAAGCCCCTTTGCCATATATACACGAATCCATTTTGTTACTTTGAGAGATAGATATAGGCTATATTGGTGTATAGACAATGAAGACAGTACTCATTGTCGATATATTGCTATGGATTGCGGACAATGTTAAATCGTTTAGGTCTCCTGAATGTGATGGCGCCATCGTATCAAGATAATAAGGGGGTTTCATATAAAAAAAAACGGCACACCCGTTCCCAAGGAAAAAGCTCGATTTTCACTTTCGTAAAGTATCGCACTTCACGAAAAGCGGCTCCGATACTGAACTGGTAAGGATTCTACATCAACGGATTAGAAATGTCAATAAATATTCGAAAAAGAATTATTGAAACGGAAAGTCCAGCTTGCGCAGGGCTTTTATAATTTTATATATTCCGAAAAACCTTCCATAAACATTTTTTTAGCCGTCAAAAAAATGGTCAAAAATCGTAACTGCTCAGAGGATGTCAAATAACAATCAACATAAAAATAGTTTCATATTTTCTAATGTCGCTAATCAATGGCTAACCGTTGAATAGATTGGAGCAGTATTTCGGGATATAAATTTATAGCCGTCAAAATGCGCCGTCAAGCAGCCGGAAAATCCAGCATTAATGCGGATATTTCCGGCGCTTTTCGTAAATTGCGATACTTTACGAAACCAGATCGCGTAGGAATCACACACAGACACACAGATGAAAACAAGTCAGATTGTATAAAAAGTATAGTGGATTCATGAACATGAGAGTCAATGCTTAAATTATAAATTATGCATTTTGGCAAATACTAAGAAAGCATGGTGGTAACACACTATAAAACTACGGAAATACAGAGAAATTAGAATTATCCCGGAAAATGAACGCCGCTACAAGTTAGCGTTTTTTGAGTTTTCGCCACTAAATTTGTTTGTAAACATTGTTGCGCATGAAACTTTGATGGAGCTGGTTATACGGTGATAGCGCATGAATGAGCAAGATTTACTTACAATTAAGAAATTCTCTGAAGTAATCGTCGTAACGCAAGCCGCGCTTAAGAACATAGCAGCATTGAAAATACACCCAGACAGCCCACAAAATATTTTGTCTATGTCCCAGCGGGAAAAGACAAAAATGAAGCGGGGCAGTATTTAGTTGCGTACAAAAGAGGGTACTACAGGAATTTGGGAGACGCGCCAGATCGAATACTGACATATGCGCGTGAAAATGTGCTGGATTTTACCGGGTCTGTATACGATGTGTATCTCCATGACGAAATTATCGTCGATGATTACGATCAGTTTTTGATACAAATGTCAGTAACGATGAGGAAGTAGGGAAGTTGATGTGAGCGGGGGGGGATTATAGCTGAGGTACAATCTGCAGTATAGTGAGGTGGGGGAGGTGTGCAAACGATCATATAAAGTTGACCGAATCGGCAGAAAATGATCAAAGAAAAGTTTACATGTCAGAAAGCCACAGCGAGTGTTTGTTTCAACCAGAGAATTAAAAACAGGAGGATATGAAAATGAAAAAGATTCTATGTTTAGTATTGGCATTTGTATTTGTGCTGGCGTTGCTGCCAGTGAGTTTACTTGAACTTACCACGCAAGCTGCGGTGGGAAGCCCTGGTGACCCTGGTGTTGATTTATTGCTGCAGACATTTAATGTTCTAGGAAGCAATCCATTTCAGAGAGCGTTTATAAGGAGTCCATTTGCCGTCGGAGGAAAAGCCGTTCTTGACAGTTTGGGAATCAGAGATTTTACTGGAGGTACAGAGGTTACAGCTGCATATGTTACCGCCAACAGTATGCAATCTATGATGTCAGAGCTTGGATATGACGAAGCATTTAAATTGGAAGCCAATGTCAAATTCAAAGCACCACTTGTTGCGGTAGACACGCAGAACAAGCTCACCAGCACGTCAAAATATAGCAACTCGTATAGTAGTGCATTTGAGAGTTTCTTTTCAAAAATGCAAATCTACAAAAAACTCGGTTGCAATTATATCACATCGAATTCATTGAAATATTATAAAGACGACATTTGGACCGGAGGAGTCTTTAATGAACCGTTCATGGAAATGCTAGAGCTAGGAGATATTGATGAACTATTCTCAATATACGGAACACATATTATTACAAGTTATAATTTTGGTGGTTCTGCAGAAAACATGATGTCAATAATCAAATATGATTCAAGTTTCAATACAACCATCGACGAGACATTTAACCTCGACTCAAACAACAAAGTCACGGTGTGGGGCGTTGATACGGCCGTTAATGTGAACTACAACACTAACACGAAAATCAATAACAAAGGAACAGTCGCGGGTTTTGAATACAACTACAGCAGTTATATCCACGGTGGAACGATAGATCAGGGAACGGTAATGGATCCAAATGTTGATTTGGGTTCTATAAACAGTTGGTTAAATTCAATAGATGGGTCAAACGCTACTGAATCAACTGAAATTTTTATGGATAATTCACTGGAACTCATCGGTGTTTGGGAGCTATTGCCCGATACAATCGAATATGCGGATAGAAAAGTTAAGTTACAACAGGCATATTATGAAAAAGCGCAGGTTGCGCTCAATAGCTTTTATAGTGAATTTATTCGCTCGTCTGTCAACGTTGAGGCAGCAAATATGCCAAAACCCACACTTGACGATAGCTATGTTCTCGTATCTACACCTGTTGATTTTAACTCGATTCGAAACAATCTTTCAGGCAAATATATTCTGACTAATGATATTGATATGTCAGGCTATCCCAATTCGGCACCTATCAACAATTTCACTGGGATAATCGAAGGTAACGGCAACACTGTTAAAAACGTGACAATAACTGGCCCAGTGAAGAATCTTTTCGGCAACAGTAGTGGAACGTTTAAAAACCTCATGGTAAGCTATAATACCCGCGCAAGTTTTCTATCTCTAACAAATGGTATCGCTGGGTCCGACGCGACCGTTGACGGCTGTTATGCCGAGCTACATTTTGATGAAGATTTGGCGGTTAAGTATGTATATGATAACAACAACGCAGGTAGTCTCATAACAAGTATAACAACGAAACAGGCTGTTGTAGATTTATCGGCAGTAACCAGTGGCCCACTTGTCAACAATAGAAAGATAACGATTGACAACAGTGTGGACATTGTATGGTTCAAAGGCTCTCTAAATGGTACATATCTATATATGAATTTTGAAGTCACAGGCGATACAATTATAATCTTTGAGAATATGCGCATATATATCACATCAAACGCAATCAGTTTTAGCGACTCGAATTGTTATCCATCTATCATATCAATCGGAAATGATAACGAAATTGCCGGAACCGCTGCAAGCGAAGCAAATAATATAATAGATGCTTTTGGCAATCTATCGATACTCGGATCCTCCAATATGAAAGTCACGGGGAATAACGGGCAAAACGCTATTCGCGTCGCGGGAACCTTGGATATCGCTCTTGATGGAAAGAATTTTGAAGCAAGAGGCGGAAACGGTGCCAATGGTATCACTGGTATTACTGGAAATGGTGGTAGTAATGGAAACAACAGTGATGGCAATCCTGGAGGTATTGGAGGCTCTGGTAGTGATGGCAATAATGGCGGAATCGGTATGATTGTCGATAGGTTAATTATTCTGAACAATTCAAATGTATACATCTATGGAGGCAAAGGCGGCATTGGAGGGTCTGGAGGTCAAGGTGGTACTGGCGGCAACGGTGGTGACAATTATGACTTACCCGCAAAAGGCGTTCAAGGTTACATTGGCAAAACGGGTGGCGTTGGTGGTGTTGGCGGTAACGGCGGAAATGGCGGAAATGGCGGTAACCCTTTAAATGCTACAAGTTACACAAAATCCGAAAGCAGCTATTTATACATAGAGGCTGGCAAAGCTGGCGCAGGCGGTCTGGGTGGTAAAGGTGGCTCAGGTGGCAGAGGTGGACCAGGTGGCAGAGGTGGAGTCGCGCCAGCTGGCGGTAGAAGTGGAAACGGAGGGACTGGCGGTAGAGGCGGTGCTGGCGGCAAAGGCGGTAATGGCGGTGCTGGTGGTTATAATGGCTCGCTCGCTGTAGTAGGAGGGGTTTCACAGAATTATGGCGGCACAGGCGGTGGCGCAGGTAGCGGAGGAAGCGGAGGAAGCGGAGGTTACGGTGGTTCCCCTGGTGCATACGGACCAGGTTCAGGTTGTGGTTGCTTTTTAGGGATTCATAGTTGCAGTTCCGGCTCATCTGGCTCTACTGGTAGCGCAGGTTCCACTGGCGCTATCGGCAGCTCTGGTACTTCTCGCACATCAATCGCTGAGTCTGGCTTGATTTTTCAGATGCAAAGAACTGCAAACTTTACCAATATCGAATGGACAAAAGCTCGGATAAACATTGAAAGAATTCCAAAGCCAGACTGTTTACACGGGTATCACGCCAACAGTTTATACGACTTGTCTGGATTAATAATCAAAGACCCAGCCAATCCGAACAGTGATTTAAGTCTGAGAAGTGTTTCTGTAAATTATAATTTTAGCGAAACAGGCAACACCATTGTATCTCTCACATATTGCAAAAATGGAAGCAAATTCGTACGATATATTCCGGTTACTGTAACTGAACCAGAATTAACAGAATTGATGGTCTACGAACCGCCAATGAAGACCTTCGTTAAGGACAGTAATTTTACATATGAAGGTCTCGCGCTAGAAGTGCGTTATTGTGATGGCAATTCCAAGTTGGTCACAAGTGGTTTTAATATTATTAACCTACAGGGTATAACAGATTCGGTCGGTGCCAAAACCGTTGTGGTCACGCACCCGGATTTTGGTGAGTTTTCATACAATATTGATGTTATCCCAGTTGTGCCAACAGCGATAGTGATCGTCCAAAGCCCGTTCCAGGACGAGTACTGGGAAGGGGAAGAGCTTGATACCACAGGAATAGTAATAATCAGGCATTACAATGACGGATCGAGTGACAGCGAAGGGATGCCGTTGGAGTTCATAGAATTTTCGCCTATTATTCTGACTCCTTCCAGCGACAACTTTATGGTTACTGCTTCATATAAATTCAATGATAAATTGTTAACCGATAGCTTTAAAATTAAGGTAAAGTCCGATCCTTATGTGGATATGGTTCTTCGCCGAGATCCCAACAAAACTGTATATTTTGAAGGGCAAGCATTTGATTCTAATGGGATGCAGCTTGCGCTGAGACGCCTGAGTGGACGTATGGAAGAAGTTCCACTAGGCGACATAGTTTGTTATCCACAAGGCACGCTTTTTCCAAATGATGAGGAAGTAACTGTATTTCATAACAGAAGCGGGAGGAGTGTTTCAATATCAATAACTGTATTAGAGGTTAAGCAGCAGGGAATCATTTTGGACTACAATAATGTTAAAACTGATTATTATTCCGGCGAAATCTTTGACCCATCAGATCTGAACGTCAGCAGTGTTTGGAACAACAGCGAGTATAACGATACGATCCCTCCAAGTGAGTACATCCTTTCGCGCGGTGTTATGTCCACCGGCGATACGTTTGTTAGGGTAACTGAAACCAAAACCGGTTTCTTTGGCGATATCCCGGTACAAGTTAGAGCAATCGAAGTTATAAGCGCAGAGCCGCTATCTGATCCAGATAAGACAGAATATATTGAAGGCGAGAGATTTGAACCGTCTGGAATGAAGATTAGGGCGGAATACAACAATGGAAATGTTGATTCCGATTTTAAGGATTTTACTATTGACCCAGATGGAACATTAACAGTCGGCGATAATGAGGTAATGATTTTGATTGGCGGTCGCCCCTTCTTTAGTGTAAACATCCATGTGTCGCCTATGCTACAAGTTATAGATCCAATTGCGAATCCCTATAGTGGTTTCGTGGTGATAGGAACTGAAATATCGCTTTCAACTGATACGGAAGGCGCGATAATCCGTTACACGACCAATGCTAGCGAACCGACAGAGACGAGTGAACTATATACTACGCCAATTGTAATAACGTCGGCGGAGACCACAATAAAGACAAAAGCGTTTAAAGCAGGTATGATCGAAAGTAATACAAAGGAATTCACATACATATTGAGTGACGCGCCACTACTCTACGTAACAGGTGAAACAGGCAAGGTCGGCGAAGAAATTGAAGTGGAAATCATAGCGGATAATCTGCCTTTGTTAGCGGCGCTTGAATTTAAGCTAATATATCCTGAATCCGTTATGACGTTGATAAGAGCTGATTTGGCCGATGATTCTGGTTTCAGTATTATTTTTCCTGTAGAGTATCCCAGTGGGACGCTCTTTGCTTGCACACCGCTAGGTACTGATACGGTCGATCCAAATGGAGTCTTAATTAATCTGACTTTTGTTATCAGTCCAGAAGCAACACCAGGTGTGTATCCAATAACATTCTCGGAATCATATGCAGGCGATGAGGATGGTAACTCTATAGCATTCATATCAAAATCGGGAGAGATAACAATCGCCAACCCCATCCAATACGGTCACTTTACTGGTAGAGATCGAGTCGATGGAACAGATGTTTTGTGGATAAACCGATATATCGCTTCTGGGCGAGATCTTTCTGTTATGCTTGAAAACTTCCCTACAACGATAACCACTTTCCACGAAGCGGCGGCATATTTTACAAATCGCTCACGAGTCGACGGGACTGATGTTTTGTGGATAAATCGATATATCGCTTCTGGGCGTAACGTCGAAATTATGCTCCAGAGTTTCCCGACTACTATCGACTTCAGCCATCTTGGAACAATTAATACAGCACTCAATCAAGCCAAGACTACGCTAATACCAAACGTTAGTATATCTCTCGCTTCAGATGCAAGTAGTATGGTGACGCTTACTCCAAGCTCAACTGTTGTAACAATAGGTAATACCTTCACTGTAGCGATTGGTTTGGATTGTGAACCAGGTGAGAATATTGCGGCTTTTGAGTTTTTCTTAAATTTTGATCCAGCTGTTTTACGTCTCGAAACACCATATGAATATCCTGGAGTTCTTCAAGCAGCTGATGTCATAGGTACATTTTTCGGACTTACGCCGAGAGCCAGCACTCCCCATACAGGCAGCGGTAATATTGTGGTACTGACATTTACAGTATTAGACGACTCTAAACCAGCAATTGTTGGAATCAACATTGATTATGCAGGGGATAGTGATGGCAATGAGATTGTTGTTTCCAACCCAGACTCAGTGACTATTAATCCTCAAATGACTGATGCCCAATCCGTTGCCCTCGATAAGGCGTCCCTGACATGGGAAAGTATACGTGGAGAGAACATAACGCAAAACGCTGTAACGGCGGATCTTGCAGTACTCCCAACAACTGGAGCGAATGGTACAGAAATAACTTGGGATTCGACCAACCCAGCAGTTACAAACCTTGGTTCTGTGACGAGACCAATCTTCAGTGAAGGCGACGCAATGGGAACGCTCAAAGCTATCATTACTAAAGGTAATGATTCAGATTCTGTAGATTTTGTGCTGACCGTTTTGAAGTTGCCTGATACATCTCCGCCCGTCGGTTCAATCACAATTGAAACCCACAGTTGGAACAGCTTCTGGGACATGATCACTTTCGGACTGTTCTGCAAAGAAACGCAGATCGTGACCATCACAGGTGAGGACGACAGCGGCGAACC
This sequence comes from Oscillospiraceae bacterium, assembly GCA_009776445.1. GTDB lineage: Bacteria > Bacillota > Clostridia > Oscillospirales > Oscillospiraceae > WRMH01. Next base: position 9,763 of record WRNV01000088.1, read on the forward strand.
AGTGGACATCCAATACTATCTCTCGACAGACGAGCTTACGCTCAATCAGATCGAGGCGATTACCGATTGGACTGATTACACAAATTCTTTCAACATCATACCCAACAATAAACATATTATCTACGCCAAACTGACCGACTCGTCTGACAATGCAGCCTACGTCAACTCGGCTGGCATCGTGCTGTACACCGACAGTGCCCAGGATACGGCGAGCATTAGCTTTACCAAAGGCTCTGGGCTTGACCAAACCGCCAATGTAACGCTCAACGGTAACACGATCAATGGAATCATAAACGGCTCATTAATACTCGAAAACGCTGACGACTATACCGTCTCTGGCGAGACGATCACGTTCAAAGCAGATTATCTGGACGGCTTGGCGGCGGGCGACTATACCTTAACTGTTTCCTACAACCCTCTTGGCATGGAATACCCAAGCGATCCGCTGTCCGGCAGCCAATCGCCAGCGACCACAACGATTGCACTGAAGATTAACGGCTTGGTCGACGCTGAGCCGCCAGACATTAGCGAACACCCGCAGGGCGCGGAGTACACGCAAAACGAGACAGCAGCTCCGTTGATGGTGACGGCGGCCTCACCCGACGGGGGTACGCTGTCCTATCAATGGTACAGCGCGCCAAGCAGTTCAGCCGAAGGCATGCCCGTCGGCACAAACAATAACACATACACGCCGAGTACAGCCACTGTGGGAACCCTATATTATTATGTGGTGGTGACAAACACCAATACAAACGTTAACGGCAATACTTCAGCCACAACCACGAGTGATCTGGCGGTAATCACAGTCAACGACCTGCCGGACATCACGCTGCCCACCGGTGAGATCACGATTGGCACTCAAGGTTGGAACAGCTTCTCGAACGAGATCTCATTTGGGCTGTTCTGTACAGAAGAACAAGCCGTGACCATCACAGGCGAGGACAACAGCGGCGAACCAGTGGACATCCAATACTATCTCTATACAGGCGAACTCACAATCGATCAGGTCAAGGCGATTATCGGCTGGACTGATTACACAAATCCTTTCAACATTGCACCCAACAATCAGTACATTATCTATGCTAAACTGACCGACTCGTCGGAAAACGTAACCTACGTCAACTCCGCAGGTATCGTGCTTTACACTAACAGCGCGCAGGATACAGAGAGCATCAGTTTCACCAAAGGATCCTGGGTTAACCAGTCCGCAAGCATAGCGCTCAACGGGAATACGTTCAGAAAAATCATGAACGGAACAGCCACATTAACGCCAGGCACGGATTACACTGTTTCAGGCGACACCATAACTTTCACGGCTTCTTATCTGGAAACTCTTGCACAGGGTGATTATACGCTGACAATTGACTACAATCCGTTTGGCGTGGAATATCCAAGTGATCCATTAGCGAGTAGTGTTGCGCCAATTCCCACGACAATTGCTCTGACTGTGAAAGCTGCACCAATTAAAACTGTTACGGTCGGCCCACAGATCGGTGTGTTAACAGAAGGTACGGCAGGTTCGGCGGAATTCACTGTATCAACGACAAACATCGCAACTGGTAGCTCCATTGAACTAATCGGAGCGCCTTCTGGCATAACATTAGAAACAATTACCACCACTGGAGACAGCACTGTAATAACTGTCAGCACGACTGCAATGGTTATGGCTAATATCTATTCGCTAACAATCACTATTGACGGTACAACGTCAAATAGCTTCGATCTCTACGTGACTACACCCAGTTCGATCTCCGTAACATCCATCGAAGTCACGGGCGCGGGCGGCGCGACTGCCATTACCACAAACGGCGGTACATTACAAATGTTAGCGGTCGTAGTTCCATCTGCCGCTACAAATCCCGCTGTTACATGGTCTGTTATAAATGGAACAGGTAGCGCGACTATCAGTGCAAGCGGATTATTGTTGGCAACTGGCAACGGAACAGTAGTTGTAAAAGCCGCCGCAAACGATGGTTCCAGGGTATATGGCGAATTAGAAATCCTCATCAGCGGGCAACCTGAAGAGCCTGAGGAGCCTGAAGTGTTTACAATTACCTTCAATCCAAATGGCGGTTCGGTTTCTCCGATAAACGCAACAACGGGAGCGGACGGCAAGCTATCAAGCCTTCCCACGCCCACAAGAAATGGAAACTACAGTTTTGATGGTTGGTTTACTGCCATAAGCGGTGGAACACAAGTCACAACGAGCTATGTATTTACTGCTGATACCACGATTTACGCGCAGTGGACGTCCACTACTGGCAGCAGCGGCAGCAACGTTACAGGTATCCAGCCAACACCTACGCCAACGCCGATTCCAGATGAAGATATCCAAGATAACGAAACGCCGCTGGATTGGTTCAATCCCTACACCGACGTGGTTGATACCGACTGGTTCAATGAAGCAGTGCAGTTTGTCACCGACAAACAATTGATGAACGGTACGGATGAGGACAAATTTAGTCCTGGCGTCGCTATGTCCCGCGCTATGCTAGTGACTGTCCTATACCGCTTGGAGGGCTCTCCTGAAGTGAGCGGCGATATCTCATTTTCTGATGTATACAGTGGGCAGTGGTATTCCAACGCCATCCTGTGGGCTAGTCAAAATGATATTGTAAAAGGCTACAGCAGTGACACCTTTGGTCTGGACGACCCCGTTACCCGTGAACAGGCGGTGTCCATCCTATACCGCTATGCTGAGGCGAAAGGGTTGGATGTAAGCGCGTCAGTTGATTTGTCAGAGTATAGTGATATGGACAACATCTCCGATTGGGCGCTTGACGCGATGCAGTGGTCTGTGGCGGTTGGGATCATCCAAGGGCACACATCCACAACAATTGCGCCACAAGGCACATCCACGCGCGCAGAGGTCGCTATGATTTTCAAGAGATACATTGAGGCCTTCATTGGTGAGGAGTACACTTCGGAAGAGTAAAACCTTGAAGCGCAAAAAGCCTGCTGAGACTTATTTCAAGCCTCAGCAGACTTTTTTGCGTTGTATAAACACGGGAGGCAGTTCTCTCGTGCTTAGGAAACAATAGATGAAGAATTTAGCGCTTTAAAGAGCAATTATGCCATTTTGACACAATTCCAATTTAAAGCGCCAAAGAGCTGAAGGCAAAAGGCAGCAGAATAAAAACGCTGTGGAACCGACAGCTTTAAGTGGAACGCCAACGAGACGAAGCCAAGGGCAAGCTGTTGGAGAAGACCATGGAACTATACGAAGTCAAGACCAAGCTTGAAGACGAAAGGGGCAGGAACAGGAAACTGACCGCCCAGATAAACCGTGACCACGAGACTTCGTCGATCCCGTCGTCCATATTCAAGCAAATCAGAATGTGTTCCAGTTTCCAATGGGATTAACGACAATATATCTTTATAAATCTTGTAGATCAGCTCCAATCCCCTTGAATATTGCTGTAGCGGAAGGCGGTCTGCAGAAAATGAGGCTGATGGTGAACCTAATTGCGAGTTGTAGAGTGCTTATTACGCATCATAGTGACCCTTGCATTGAGAGATTTCAAGGTTTCCGTCTTTAATGCGATACACTATTCGGTTGGCATCATCTATCTGTCGCGACCACCAGCCTGATAATTCATGTTTTAGAGATTCGGGTTTACCGATACCATCATACGGACTTCTTTCAATATCCTTGATTAACGCATTTAGTTTCTTCAATAGCTTTTTGTCCTGCGACTGCCAGTATAGATAATTATCCCAGCCATTATCAGTCCATAGCTTTTTCATGGATTACGCCTCTATTAATTCATGTTCCGTCAGTTTACCTTCATCCGCATCCTTTATAGATTGCCTGAGGACCCTTAAATTGCTTTCACTATAGAACGGGTCGTTTTTGGTTGTAATCTCAAAAGGTATGCCCCCTTGCCTGACGGTTTGGCGCACGAAGATATTAATTGCTGTTGTCATATTCAATCCTAATTCTTCAAACAAGCTGTCAGCTTTTTCTTTTAAGCAATCATCAATACGAATATTAACTTGAGCCATTTATTCACGCCCTTTCGTATAGCATTATATAGCAGTATCTATACTCTGTCAACAGAAATTAGCTGTTGATCAATGATCGGTCTGAACCACATGTGATATTGTCTCACTAAACCGCACGAGAATTTGTCTCACTTTGGAAACTGCGGTATAATAATCCCATCCTGATGAAAGAGGTGGGGAC
>WRNV01000089.1 GCA_009776445.1 Oscillospiraceae bacterium
GGCAACGCACTGGTACTGCAGTGAAAACTTGTACAATTGTCAAAACTTGTGTGCGGAGCCTGTAACCATTGCGAGTTTTTGGACACCCACTGAACAGTAACTAAGTTTTATCATCATATACAGATATAAACTGGTTAATTGTTGACATTATTTTACTCTTCGTATTGTTTAGCAGTTCTCTTAAATCGACGAAAGCATCTTCCATAGCTCTGTGCGCGTCGGCTCGATCCTTATCTGTGCTATTTTCTTCACGCAGGTAAACCTCGACGCTTTTTTGACATTTGTCTGAAGCGGTGAGCAATCTTATCAACAGTGATTCGATATCTTTGCTATAGAAAGTGCCGTTTGCGAAATGGTATTCGCGCAATACGTTTTCGCTTTCTTTCATTGTATCGAAGGTTTCGATGAGTTTTTCTTCCGGTAAATGCACGGAATACTGGACATGAATAGCCGCCATTTCAAGTTTTGTCAGTATATCGGGAAGCTTATGGTAAATCGCATACGCTCGTTCGAACTTCTGCCGCCGCAAGTCAGACCTGCGATTAGAACTGTTGATTCGCACAGTTGTGATAATAGCAAAACACGTCACAATACCGCCAAGGACAGCTCCATAGTACTGGAGCATGTCCCCGGCGGAGAACGCCAGGTTTATGTCCCATCCTGTTGTTTCGGTTATGAACATATAGTTGATAAAAAGAGGGCCTATCAACAATAGCACTGCACCGAAGGTTAGCCCTACAGCCAACAGTACACATATTTTTAACAGCCGTAGCAATTTTCGCTTGAAGTTGTTCATGCTAAATGATTAACCCTTGAATTCTGGTCACATATCGGATACCGATTGGGTGAGGCGCTACGATAGATCCTGCAGGCTTCCGGTTAGGTTTTCCAGCAACGCGCGGTGCTTTTCCAGTTTTTCGCGTTCCTTGCCCACGACATGCTCAGGGGCTTTTGAAACAAACTGCTCGCTTGACAATTTTTGCTCCACGCGCCTTATATTGTCTTTTGTTTTCGCTATCTCTTTTTCTAGGCGTTCCCGCTCAATATCGATATCGACAAGCTCGGACAGAGGGATCAGGATGCGCGCGTCGTTTGTCACGACGGAAACAAACCCGCTCAAGTCTGACGGCGCTTCGCGCTTGATAGTTACCTCGGAGGCGTAGGCAAGCCTGCCCAGATAGATGCGCCCTGCCTCAAAAACGTCCGGTTTTTCAGTCACTATCACAAGGCTAGGCTTTTTTGCCAGCGGTACGTTCATCTCCGCGCGGCGCGCCCGTACGGCTTTAACAGCTGCCATAATGGATTCGAAATCAGCCTCGTCCTTTGGGAAATTCAAAGCCTCGTCATACTCTGTATACTTGCGTACCATCAGCGCTGGAGTTTGCGCTGGAGCCGGAGCCGGAGCTGAAGTTGGAGTTGAATCCTGAACCGGCGCCTCGGCGTCGTCATTGCCGACTGTTGGCGGCTTGTCGCGCGGAAGAGCCTGCCAAATCTCTTCAGTTATAAACGGCATGAAGGGGTGAAGCAGAGTCAATGTCTCTGTCAGGACATAGAGCAATACCTTTTGAGCGTTAATCGCGCCATCTCCGCCACCCTGCAGGCGCGGTTTCGCCAGCTCAATATACCAGTCGCAATAGCTGTCCCATATGAAATCGTAGATTTTAGAAGACGCGACGCCGAGTTCGTATTTATCGAGATTATCGCAAACCTCGCCCGCGAGGGAATTGAGCTTGGACAGTATCCACTTATCCTCAAGTTCGAGCTGATCCGGCAGTTCATTATGCTCAATCGTAAGGTTCATCATTACAAAACGGCTGGCATTCCAGATCTTGTTTGCGAAATTACGCATGGCTTCACACTTTTCAGTATAAAAACGCATGTCGTTGCCAGGTGAATTGCCGGAAATCATGTTCATCCGAAGCGCATCGGCGCCGTACACATTGATGATATCCTGCGGGTCAACGCCGTTGCCGAGCGACTTTGACATCTTGCGCCCCTGGTCGTCGCGCACTATTCCGTGGATGAAAGCCGTATGAAACGGCACGTCGCCCATGTGTTCCATCCCCGAGAAGATCATCCTCGCGACCCAGAAAAAGATTATCTCGTATCCTGGCGTAATAACTGTCGTCGGGTAAAAATACTCAAGTTCAGGTGTTTTATCCGGCCAACCAAATACAGAGAATGGCCAAAGGGCGGAACTGAACCATGTGTCAAGGACGTCTGGATCGCGCTCTATTTTGGCGCTGCCGCACTTTTCGCATTTGTCCGGATCATTGCGTGAAACGGTCACGAAACCGCAATCTGCGCAGTACCATGCGGGAATTTGGTGTCCCCACCATAATTGGCGCGAAATGCACCAGTCGCGTACGTTTTCCATCCAATTGAGGTATACCTTGGAAAAACGCTCCGGCACGAATTTCATTCGCCCATTTTTGACTACTTCTATCGCTGGTTCCGCCAAGGGTTCCATCTTGACGAACCATTGCGGCGAGGTGATCGGTTCTACCGTCGTGCCGCAACGGTAGCACCTGCCAACACTATGTGCATGGCTTTCGATTTTTATTAGCAAACCAAGCGCGTCGAGGTCTTCGACGACAGCTTTTCGCGCGTCATAGCGCGCGAGGCCGTTATACTTTCCGCTGTTTATGACGCAGGCATGTTCGTCAAGGATTAGGATTTTCTCAAGGTTATGCCTCTGACCGACTTCGAAATCGTTTTGGTCATGGCAGGGCGTCATTTTCACACATCCGGTGCCAAATTCGCGATCTACGTATTTGTCCGCAATAATGGGAATCTCGCGTTCCATAAGCGGGAGGATAGCGACTTTGCCGACAAGATGGCTGTAACGTTGGTCGTCCGGATGGACAGCGACACCTGTGTCGCCCAGCATCGTTTCAGGACGCGTTGTGGCGACTACGACATACTCTCCCGTATCTTTGACTGGGTATTTGACGTACCACAGGTTGCCGTCCTGCTCCTCATGCTCGACCTCTGTATCCGACAACGCAGTCAGACATGCCGGGCACCAGCTTATGATGCGATTGCCTTTATATATCAATCCTTTTTCGTATAGCTTGACAAAAACTTCACGCACGGCGCGGGAACACCCTTCGTCCATTGTAAAGCGTTCACGAGACCAGTCGCAGGATGAACCGAGGAGTTTAAGCTGCTCAATAATGCGCCCGCCGTATTTTTCTTTCCACTGCCAAACGCGATTCACAAACGCCTCGCGTCCAAGGTCATAGCGGGTAAGGCCCTCCTTGCGCAGTTCTTCTTCGACCCTTATTTGTGTGGCGATCCCCGCGTGGTCGGTGCCGGGTACCCAAAGCGCGGCATAGCCTTGCATTCGCTTTGCACGAATCAGGATATCCTGAACCGTATTGTCAAAGGCATGACCGAGGTGCAGTTGGCCAGTTACGTTGGGCGGGGGTATAACTATTGTGAACGGTTTTTTATCAGGGTCGACTACGCCCCTGAAATAACCGCCATTTGTCCATAGTTTGTAAATCTTTTCCTCAACTTGCGATGGTTCGTAGACTTTTTGAAGTTCACGCATCGTTTACCCTCCTGCCAATCAAACGCCCGCAACGACGTGCTGGGGCGAATATCTCGCTCTAATGCGAAAAATTATAAAACATCCGAGTTTTATTGTCAAATTTATTTGATTTGTCCCCTTATGTTTTGCATAGCTCAGAGAGGCGGTTTTTTGCTGGTTGGTAATCGCCGCAGCGTTCGTACATCTCAATAGCGTCGCCGACCATCCCTATGCATTCCAATATGACGCCAATATTGTAGTACGAAAGGAACGAGGTTATGCCCATGTAGTCGGCGATATCCGCCCCAATGCAGCTTTCATAACATTCTGCGGCTTCTACCAGCATCCCGTTGTTTTGGTATATATGCGCTGAGAGGAAACGGAAACGTGGATTACTGCCGTAGCGCGGGGCGTAATCGTTCATCAATTCGAGCGCCTTTTCATACTGCCCTGTTCCCAGCAACGTGTAGCCGTAGCACTCCACCATGTCGTAGACGTATCCGAGCCGCGAGTCGGGACTCAATGACAAGGCTTTCTCAAAGCAAGCAAGAGCTTGCGGCAAGTCGCGGTCGTCGCAAAAAAAACTCTTTCCTAGCTGATGCAGTAAATATGGGTCGTCAGGGTGTTTGGACAATTCGTTTTTCAGCAGTCTTTCGTTGCGCCTAAGCTTTTCTTCCACCCGACCGAACTCGGATATGTATCCGTGATGCGCGATAAGGATAGGCACTGCCTGAACAACCTTTTGGAGGTGTCCGAGCGGCGTAATCTGTTCGTGTATACTATACTCGTATCTGTAATTATTTCTATTATATAACCGAGATTCGTTGCTGGTCGCCTTGTCTGACAATTCAATTCTAGTGACGGACCCAACAGTATGATTATCAGCAAAGCAATCTTCTAATTCAACGATATCCGCCTCCATAACCTCCTCGTCGGCATCCAAAACAAAAATCCAATCGTTTTTCGCTTTTGAAGCCGCAAAGTTCCTGGCAGCTGAGAAATCGTCGCACCATTTGAAATCAAAAACAGCAGCCCCAAATTCAAGTGCGATATCTTTGGTTTTATCAGTCGAGCCGGTGTCCACAACGACTATGTCGCGCAGACTAAATATGGATTTCGCGCTCCTGAGTGCGGTACCAAGGAAGATTTCCTCATTTTTAGCAATCATACACAGGCTTGCCGACGATAAACGTTTCATAATTAGTATTCTCCAATAAATGATGAAATAACGACATTTTTGGATTATATGTCAATGCAACGCTATTGTCAACAATGTAGAATTATGTTAGAATTATGTTAATAAGTTATGAATTTGTTGGTTACAAAATCGCGCTCTTAACTGAGGCGGGCGGACGGAGGATACGGCAATAAAGACAAATATAAAAACGTCAATAGGGAGGAACGCTAGTGTTTTGCCGATGCGCAGAGGAAGCCTAGCCGTGCGCTTCCGTCGCATGAACACCATGATCTTTGGCGGCGCATTATTTGTTATGGCCACAATGATGGTGCTGTTGCTAAACGCCACAATTAGTACGATTTCGGCTGAATACGCACAGCAGTATGCCCTCAATTCGTCCGAAGTAGTTAGCGAACACGTTTATAAGGAACTTAGCATCATGTCGCAAATCGCCAAGTCCGACGTAGTCACGCAATGGCTTGAGGATGAGGGTAACGAAGATAAGACCACTAGGGCGGTCGAGGAGATGTTGGGTATAATCAACAACCTATATAGCTACAACCTTTATGTCGGTCTGGAAAAATCGCACTGCCAATACAAAATAGGGCTGGATCATGCTAAGGGGGATATTTATTTAGTTGATGAGTTGGACGATAGCGACCCAACCGACAAATGGTACTTCAATACCATTGACTCGGATAGTGATTATGAAGTTGGTATTGGTATTGATAAGGATATTGAGCGCAAGAGGGTATGGATAGATTATAAGGTGACGAAAGACGGCGTTCCTCTAGGGGTGATAAGCACAGGTTTGGAATTCTCACATTTAGTAGGGGAAATTTTTACACAATATGAAAGAGGGAACATGCGGGGATTGATTATAGATGATCAAGGTATGATCTTCATGGATAGCGCGTTGGCGCAAGACAGAGATTTTTTATACAACGAATTCCAGGCTCAGATCAGCGATGTGTTTAAGAACGCGGACTTGGCGCAGTCAGTCGAGTCATTTTTGAAAAGCGAAGGGCTGCATACAAATGAAACCGTCGAACCCGTGGTCGTTAGCCTGAAATCAGGCCCATACAGCAGAGCCGCGATCATGCCGATTAAGGGGACGCATTGGACTGTCGTGATACTGTCCGGCGGGCTGACGCTTTTTGGAATATCATACTTTTTCCCAATATTAATCACTGTCCTCATTTTGTTCTTCATTATCGCGCTAGTTACGAGCGCCGCTAATTACAGACTGATTTTCCTTCCGCTTAATAAACTGGATCAAAGTCTAGTTACGCTTCGCGAAAACACCGAGGGGCATATCTATGGATTAGAACGCGACGACGAACTAGGCGACCTTTCGAGGACGATCCAAGACCTGTTTCTGAAAGCGAACGTTGATGCGCTGACAGGCATAAAAAACCGTCGTTTCATGGAAAACAATTTCGTGCAGAAGATTGATATCTTATCCCGCGCGAATGGTTTGCTAAGCGTATTGATGATCGACATCGACTTTTTCAAGAAATACAACGATACATATGGCCATAGCCAGGGGGACGTATGCCTCAAGGAAGTCGCGCGCGCCATAAGCAGTGGGATCTTGAGGATGAACGATTTCGTGGCAAGATATGGCGGAGAGGAATTTGTCGTCGTTCTGCCAAGCACCGACGAAAACGGCGCTCGCATAGTCGCGGATAAGCTGCTTAAAAAAGTATCTGATCTGAACATTCCGCATTCAAATAGCGTAACAGCGCCATACGTTACGGTTTCGATTGGACTTACGACTGGCAGGGTCGTTTTCAGCCAGAACTGGAAAGAGTATATAAATCGCGCGGATGAGGCGTTGTACATATCGAAGAAAAATGGTCGCAACCAGGCGACTTTTTTGGATATGTAAGCCGTGTAGTCGGCTGAATTGTTACGTCTTTATCAAAATTAAGCATATTATTTCGAGAGATGTTATAAAGTTCCACGATGGACTTCCGATAATATTTTATGGAAGTGAGATGCGTGGACGCGCTTGAGCGATTTTTCCAGGCTGGATAACCATGGTTCCGCAGCCCGAGTTCACGTCTAGATGCCCAGGCGTTTTCCACCTCCTCCTAAGCCATTTATCTCTGACGGGATGCGCGCTCCGGCAAGGGATGATGGAAACCATAATAAACTGGGAGTACGGAAACCCCCAGGTAAATGAAAGGAAGCGAATTGAATGCGTATTAACAACAATATCACGGCTATCAACAGCCACAGACAGTACACAATCAATAACACCAATATCGCAAAAAATGTGGAGAAGCTCAGTTCCGGATACAGGGTGAACCGCGCGGCTGACGACGCGGCGGGATTAGCGATCTCCGAAAAAATGCGCGCCCAGATCCGCGGCTTAAACATGGCGAGCAAGAACAGTCAGGACGCAATATCCTTGGTACAAGTGGCAGAAGGCGGCATGCAGACAATCCAGGATATCCTCCAGCGTATGCGCGAGCTATCCGTACAGGCGGCGTCCGACACGAACGTCACACTAGACCGCTCAGCACTCGATTTGGAACTGCAGCAACTTATAGAAGAAATCGATCAGATCGCGAAGACGTCCGAGTTTAACGAAATGAAACTTCTGGATGGTAATTTCAAAAATAAGGTCATCCAAGCTGGCGCGAACGTAGGACAAACGATGTCCATAAGCATCTCGGCGATGTCGGCTGTCGGGTTGAAAGTCAATAGCCTAAAGATAACAACTCGCCCGTTAGCAACTGCCGCACTTGCTCAGATAACACTGTCGCTCAACAGCGTTTCAATGCAGCGCGCGACTCTTGGAGCGTATCAGAACAGGCTGGAATATAAGATCAAGAACCTCGACAACGCCGCTGAAAACCTTTCCGCTGCCGAGAGCAGGATAAGGGATGTGGATATGGCAAAGATGATGACGGAGTTCACGAAAAACAACATTCTATTCCAGGCATCCACCGCGATGCTGGCGCAGGCGAACGCCTTGCCTCAGGGTGTCCTGCAGCTTCTTGGCTAGCTGATACCCAACTGATATTCAGCGAGCCGCATCTGCTGCGGTGGTTAAAATGTATTCAAAGCGCGTGTGTTGCGGCCCGGACCTCCAAGTTCGGGCCTCGGCGCGTTAAGTCGCTGTTCAGAGGGTATCCAAAAACTCGCAATGGTTACAGGCTCCGCACACAAGTTTTGGCTAATATTACATGTTTCCACAAATGTACAAGTGCGTTGCCTGTAACTAACCTGTGTTTTTTGATGCCCTCTGAACAGTTAGAGCGTTATACACAAGGGGGCGGTTCTCTTCGTTTTTCTTGACAACGTGCTGTTGCGCGTGTACAATCAAAACCCAGCGACAGTTACGCGAGGAGTGGGTGGATGTGTCGCCAAAAACGGCGGGAATTAAACAAATAGCGCAAAACAAAAAAGCATACCATGATTATTTTATTCTCGGGAAATACGAAGCGGGCGTCGAGCTTTTTGGGACTGAGGTAAAGTCTATCAGAGCTGGGAACATTAACTTGAAAGACGCTTTTTGCGTTGTGAAAAACGGAGAGCTTTTCACACATGGAATGCGCATTAGCCCCTACGAGAAAGGGAACATATTCAACCGAGACCCAATGCGGCCAAAAAGGTTGTTAATGCACAAACGCGAGATCGTGCGTCTTTATGGTCGAATAAAACAAGATGGGCTGGCGCTGATTCCATTATCGGTGTACATGAAGGATTCCCGGGTAAAACTGGAACTTGGGCTTGCACGTGGAAAGAAACTGCATGACAAACGTGAGGCTGCCGCAGAAATGACGTCACGGCGTGAGATGGACAGAAATCTTAAGTTGAACACAGCGAGGAGGAGCGACAGAGTTAGCGAGTGATTTATATTATGAAGTTGTGAGACTTATCGAAGTCCGCGGCGACTAAATGGGGCTGCAACGGTTTCGACGGGGGTGTGGAGGCATAGATAGCGGGCGGAGGCGCCGACTCCTAAAACGGCAAACCTAATAAATTAAAGAACAACGATTACGCTGTTCCGGTAGCCGCTTAAGGCTGCCCGTCCTGCCTGGAAGGTCCACGATCCGGGATTTGGGCGTCGATTAGTGGAGAACGTGAGTGCGAAAAGCTTTGCTCGCACCATGCATAATGAAGCTACCGAACCATAAACGCGTGACAGTTTGCGCTATGGCGAGGGAAATGGGCGAAAGCCCGCAATAACTGTCTGCGCCCGGAGAAGTCTGTGTCAAAGTGCTTTCGGACGGGGGTTCAACTCCCCCCAGCTCCACCAAATATCGGCGCTGCGGCGCCTTAGTGAATGGTGAATAGTGAATAGTTTGTAGTGAGTAATAGGACGAGGGAAGCTCTAACGCCGATATTTGTATTATTCACTATTCACTACTCACCATTCACTATTCACTGAAAAGGAGCAAAACATGGTAGAAAATCCACTGAGCCAGAAATCGCTAGAATTTGCCGCAAAGACTATAAAGTTCTGCATAAAGCTCAACGAAAGAACCAAGGAATCGATCATAACGAAGCAATTGATACGCTCATCGACAAGCATTGGCGCAAATATCAACGAAGCGAATTACGGTGTAAGTAAAGCGGATTTCATTGCCAAGATGCAAATTGCGCTGAAAGAAGCCGCAGAGAGCGAATATTGGCTAAAACTTCTGACCGAAGCGGAGTATGTAACAGCAGAGGAAGTAGCCGCATTGGTTGACTTGTGTGTGCAACTAGAAAAAATGCTGACCGCAACCCTGAAAACAGCTAAGGAAAGCAAATAGTTTTGAAGATGGCGAGGTTATAGAATATCTCTCGCTCGGAGTAGGCAACAAAGGTAAGGCATTTGATGTGTCAGCATCAAAGCGGATAGCTGAGTTTAAGTTTGCCACGTGGGATGGTGGCAGTAACACTATCCGATAGAATGGCCTCTTCAAGGATTTTCTTGAACTAGCGATAAAGACCGATGGCGGCGGCAAAGTCAAATACATATATTGCTTGAGTGCCGCCGAAATAATTAAGTTTTAAGTAATAGCGAGCGGAATCTTGCGAGTGTGCTGTCAAGAAACCCAATGAATAAGAAATACCCGGATATTCAAGAACGATATAAGACCGTTAAGGCTTTTTACAACGTACACAAAGACAAAGTGAAGATTGTAGAATTGGGCAGTTATATCTGCGCGTAGCGCAGTCATAGGACTTGATCGATATCTACAATCTGTTGTACACTCATGTAGCGTGTGATATAATATGCACAAATTGATAGAAAGGAGGGTTTCTCATGCCTTCTGTTCTTGTGAATGTAGAACCTGTTATTCTTGATTGGGTACTGCAATATGCGCCAAACGCAAAAAATGACGTCATACTTGAGCGTCTTCTAAAATGGAGAAGCGGCGAAAAGAAACCCACTTTCAACCAAGTCGAAACTATCAGCAAGGCAATTCACATCCCCTTGGGATATTTTTTCCTGAAAATCCCTCCGAGTGAAAATTTTCCTGTCCTCCAGTATAGGACCATTGATAGCAAAAGCACTGGAGAAATAAGTAGGGATATGATTGACACGCTAAATCATATGGAGCGCGTTCAGGACTGGATGCGCGACTATATGATTGAGGCGGGATATGATAAGTTGCCCTATGTCGGTTCTGTTCATTTCAAGCAAGACGTACAGACAATTGTTCGACATTTCCGTGACGTATTGCAAATTCCCTATGACTGGCACAAACAAATAACATCCAATATAGACGCATTTAAGTTCTTCCGTAAAAAGCTAGAAACTATTGGGATACTGGTTATGATGAGCGGGATTGTTGGAGACAACACTCACCGCAGTCTAAACATAGAGGATTTCAGAGCCTTCACGTTAGTTGACGAGTATGCACCGCTGATATTTATTAATGCAAATGATTCTAATGGCGCAAAGCTGTTCTCTTTATTACACGAAACTGCGCATATAATGTTTGGTTTTAGCAACTTCTATAATGACCGCTATGGCAATGCGGATGGTGTGCCTACAATCGAAACATTGTGTAACGCTGTTGCCGCCGAAGTGCTGATACCTGACAGCTTATTTCAAGACGAATGGAGAAAACATTCTGCTCAGGACGCGCTGGACAAATTAGATGTGTTGTCTGCAACGTTCAAGTGCGGAGTTTTAGTTGTTGCTCGCAAGGCTCATGATAATCGACTTCTAAGTAAAGAGCAGTACAAATCAATTGTCAACGATACAATCATGCATTTCAATCATTCGCGAGAGAAAAGTTCTGGAGGCGATTATTACACAACGGCAGCTACACGAATTGATAACCGTTTCCTTGTTGCACTTGACAACAGTATCANAGAAGGTAAAACACAATATACTGACGCGTTCAGGCTAACCCATACGAATAGAAAGACTTTTTCCAATCTGATGGATAAAGTTCGGCGTGTTAGCTGATGGAAGTAAGAAGAAAAATCTTTCTGGTAGATGCCAATACTTTCATTACGCCGTACAGAGGCTACTATCCATTTGACTTAGCACCAAAATTTTGGAGAAATTTGGAAGAAAAAATTATTGATGGCAGTATTGCCATATTGGACAAAGTTTATGATGAGCTTTCCGCAGGTGGGGATGATTTAAGCGATTGGCTGTCAAAAATTAGCTCGTACAGCCAAATTGTTCATAAAAACCCTGACATTATTACAATATATAGTGATATATTGACACATATACAGACTTCAGGTCTGTATACCTCAAAAGCACTTACAGAATGGTCAGATATTCGTATTGCAGATCCGTGGCTTGTTGCTTGTGCAAAAATTAACGAGTTCACCGTGGTCACGTTTGAGGCTTCCAACGCTAATTTAAATAACCAATCGCCATCATCACATCCTAAAATCCCTGATATTTGTAAAGAATTTGGCGTAGAACACACGAATCTGTTCAACATGATGCGAGCACTATCAATCAATGTTTCTTAAATAAGAGGGTATGATGGCATTTCCCTTTTGGGCACAGTGTAGTCTGTGAACGATTTCGTCATAGCCCCGCCCTTGCCGCGAACCCATACGGCAAAATCACAAGGTTCGTATTTGGGGCTATACGCTCTACCAAATATCGGCGCTGCGGCGCCTTGGTGAATAGATTATAGAGATACAGGCACATTTTTGCTGTATTTGCGTTGTTCAGCGGGGGATGACGGGCCATACCAAGCGCATGTAGAGGTCTATTCTGGGAAAAAGGATGGAAAAAAGCTGACAGAACTATGCGTTACTGGATACGTGGAGGTTCGGTAACCGCAAGCGCAAAGCAAGACGAGATATCGGAACTGTTTGATAAATTCAATGCAATACCTTATGACAACAGAGTTAATCGCAAGGCGACGGTTGATGATATCAGCAGGGCTTATCTGGAGGATTTTTTGCGCGAAAGCAAAAGCTCATTGGTGAATCAGCTCAAAACCGATAGCATAGATGATTTGTTGGTATCGCTGGAAGTTGCAAACGAGACTGATACCGATTTAGCGATCAGGAACATCGGTGTGTTGATGTTTGGAGATAGGCCGCATAAGCTTATTCCCGGAACGCAGAGATTTTGCTCGCTCTTGAAAGGTAAAGGAGCTTGATGTGATTAACAAGGATTTGTTCTCAGCGCAATTATAAGTACGAAATTTGACACTTCACGAGATGCATTCTGTATCTAGGTGAAGAGGCAGGTGACACGGCAATTTGGAACAGATAACACATGGTCACATCAGAAAAGAGAAGTTTTCGATTGAGAGTATTGAGCGTCTGCTTGATAAAGCGAGCTATCCAACGTCAAGAAACGTAAAGAGAAGAATAGTGATTGGGAATGAATCTGTGCGTTATTACAACCCGAATTATCACATTTTTTTCCAAAAGGGTTATTCATGCGTAAAATGTGGTTTGACTGGTCAGTTTTTCGCCTTAGAAAGCAGCGGCAGCGACGGACTTGCTTATAGCTTATGTTTATATGCGATAAATCCGGATGGGGACGAAGTCTTAATGGTGGGGTCAAAAATCGATACTGGACTGGAAAAGACAAAAAAACACTATTATGACATTCAGCCAATGTGTTTTGATTGTAACCGTAAGACAATCGAGGAATATTTAGCACAGAAAACCACGCAGATGCGAACGCCTCAGAAAAAACCGGAGATAAAAATAGATATTTCCAGTCTTGGACAAATGAAAGAGATAAAGAAACCTGACGTTTTTCTTATTGATGGTTCGCCAATAAAAAATACAAAGGTTGTCGCCTATTGCAACAATGCAACCCATTGGGGCTGGCTTAATGTTCGATTAATGCAAGAGCATAGCTGCTTGGAGAAGCAATGCTCTTTTTTAGAAAAAGCAAATCCCAATTATTGGGCGAATATCGAGCGCAATAGGATCAAAAAAGAGTTTGAACGTACTCAGAAGAAGGGAAAAGCAGCGAAAATCAAAGAGCGTGACGAGTATATTCACACAGTACTTAAGCCATACAAAGACATATATGTTACTTCAATACGAGAGGAAAAAGGCTGCATACATATAGCATACATTTATGACAAGTATATTGACCTCTCAGATGCCATCCAGTTAATAAGGCGAAAATATAAGCAGCCGGTTTATATGAAGCAAATAAAAAGCTCTCAGCAAATCACGCAACTCCTGATCCGTGACAGAAAAACGACAGATTTGTTATCAATCCCAGGTGTGGGTATTGTGACAAAGAAACGTTTGAATGATTTAGGTTATTATTTTACCGAAGATTTACTGAGAAGCACTCCGGAAGAAATATTCAAAAAGGACTGTGATTTCACAGGAAGTGAAGTGAATCGCCGTATGCTTCACTTATATCGAAAAGCAGTCGAATTCGCTAACAAAAATACCAAGTGAACCACAGATAACGCGAGGGCGGTTTGGGAGAACATAATTCGAAAATTGGTGGTGAATGAATCAATGCTGGTAAACGAGCTCTGGACAGCTTTGGAACAATATGATAATGCTGTCCTGAAGGAAATCATCGTATCATTGTACAAAATGATACCAAGTTATTGTTCAGTTGGCATCCAAAAACACAGGTTGGTTACAGGCAACGCACTGGTACAGCGGTGAAAACTTGTATTATTGTCCAAAACTTGTGTGCGGAGCCTGTAACCATTGCGAGTTTTTGGATACCCTCTGAA
>WRNV01000090.1 GCA_009776445.1 Oscillospiraceae bacterium
CTCCGTGAACAAAAGAGGCGGGCACGGTTTAGTTTTGAAATGGCGATGGTCTCGCGTTCATCATTCAGCGTTCTTGAATTAAGCAAGCTGCTTGGGCATCCGGTGCTTAAGGAAATGATATCTATGCTCATTTTTGCAGCCGGGGATGCTTTCGGATTCCCTGGACAAGAAAATGGCAGGACAAGCCTGATTGGCATATCCGGGGAAATCCATGAACTTGAAGAAAACGACAAACTGCTCATCGCTCATCCGCACGACTTTATTAATCGTAATTGTTGGAGCGAATATCAACATCATCTGTTTCAAGAACAAATCAAACAGCCATTTAAGCAAGTTTTCAGAGAATACTACCCCATAACCGCCGATGAATCGGCCTCTGTAAATATTTCCCGCAGATATGCCGGGAATCAACTGCAGCCACGAAAAGCGGTCGCGCTCTTTAAGGCGCGGGGGTGGACTGCGGACTATGAGGAAGGGCTCCAGCGGGTGTGGCACAAAGAAAACCTGATTGCTCGCATGTATGCTCTGGCGGACTGGTTTTCACCTTCAGAGATGGAAGTCCCGACATTGGAGGCGATACAATTTTTCAGCCGGGATAGGTATGAACCGATACCTTTTGCCGATGTCCCTCCGGTGATTTTCTCAGAAACTATGCGCGACGTAGATTTAGCGATCAGCATCGCCCATGTTGGCGGCGTTGATCCCGAAGCCAGCCACTCTTCAATAGAAACACGTATCGCTATAGCGCGGGAATTGCTCGACATGCTTAAAGTCCTAAACGTAAAATTCACGACGGCACATGCTCAGATAAGCGGAATCCTGGGTGAATACTCGGTGCATATGGGTTCGGGCGTCGTTCATATGTCAGGAGTAGGGATGATATCAGTGCTGCCCGTACACTCACAGTCGAGAGGCCGGATATTTCTCCCCTTTGCCGATAACGACCCGAAGACCGCTGAGATACTCTCAAAGATTCTGCTTTTCGCGGACGATAAGAAGATAAAAGACCCTGGGATCCTGAGCCAAATCAAATAGCGCGGTAAACGGCAGCAATCTTTAAGCAATTCATTGCGGAATTGAGGGTGGCGCTGTGATAGCATACAGACAAGCCACAACAGCCAACAGATCACGGCAAGAGAACGACGAGGTAGCTTGATATGGCATATAAAATTGAGCGTGACGAACGCTATATGACCCGCCTTGCCGATTTTATCCTGAAAAAATACGGCATCATTGCAAATGCAATAATACCTGCAAAACGTGGCTTTTACGGTGAAACGTGGAAGATTACCACGGAGGAAAATAACTATTTCGTCAAAATCGTCTATCCATCAACGCATAAAGCGGTTTACGAGAGCAGTTTCCCCGTAATCGATCACATGAACCAACATGGAATCGACTTCATCAGCAAGATTGTCAAGGCCACGCATGGAAAGCTTTGCGCAAGTTTTGAAAACGCTGTTCTTGGCGTTTTCGATTGGATCGACGGTGAAAACCGGCAGGACGAGAAAGCCAAAACCCGCGAATATCAATTGCTTGGAAGAATCTATACAGTTCCGACAGAAGGCATAAACATCCCGCGAGAAGACTTCTCTGCCGGGAGCGCTGATTTGTTCTTTTTGAAATGGGCATTGTTGCCGAATGATGCGCCAATCAATGCGCTTATGAATCAATATCGTGGAAAAATCGAACATAGAGCGGAGCGATTACGATTGTTTTCCGCGCGTTGCCAAAACGACAAGTCGGGATTTTTCATAACGCACGGCGATGCCGGCGGCAACTACATTGAGAACAACGATAGATGCTATATCGTGGATTGGGACACGCCTATTCTCGCTCCCCCTGAACGAGACGCCTGGTTTTGCATGAGTTGGGATTGGGCTATTGATGCCTTCCATAATTCTTTGCGGGAGAACGGCATTGATTACACCCTGCGCCCGGAACGTCTGGCGTATTATTGCTATCATATGTTCTTCTTTTACCTCAATGCCTACCTCGATAGATTCTTGGATATCGGAGAAACGGACGGCATTGAGGACTATATAAGCGGTTGGATAGAAGAATCGTTCATGTTCGCGGACACGATAATCTAGGTAATCAGCCGCCCAATACAACCAACTTATCGCCGGGAGTTATTGCAAATACTTTACAATTCCAATTTCTTTGTTCCTATATACCAGGTCAGGACGCGTTGTAAAACCGATTCGCTCCCAAAAGCCGTTTCCACGCTCATTATGTTCAAAAACTACCAACGCAGCTTTGATGATGCCCTCTTTGCTCAATGCATCGATGGCAGCATCAACAAGCTGCGTTCCTATTTGATTATTCCAATATGGAGCGGCAACGCAAGCATGATAGATATATCCCCGGCGGCCATCATGCCCTGCCAAGATCACGCCAACCGTTTCCCCATCATGTTCAGCGATAAAGCAAGTCCGGGGATTGCGTTTCAAATAGCGCTCGATGCCCTCGCGGCTGTCATCAATATCGTTCAGCCCCATCCCGGGCGTCTTGCGCCACAAATCATAAACCGCGTCATAGTCTGTAATTTTCATTCTACGTATCTTCATAAAAATAATCCTCTCTCAAAACTCTCATTCAGGCATTCAACCGATAATCCGGCTGTTGCTATATTTCTCGCATGATCCTTATTGCATAATCTGCGTCGTATTGATCGCCTTCTTCAACTCACCGATTGTTGATTGATCTGGCACATAATACCCACGCGCGTAGTAGAAATATGGCTCCGATTCAGGAGTATGCCTGCTAACACTTTCTCCATTGACAACATATTTTCCCATGAAGTCTCCGACTAGAGAAAATGTGCCTGCTATTGATGGTTCTTCCACAAGGAACAGCACGTATTCGTCTCCGGCCTTTGGGAGAGGGGCACCAAAGAATGAAAAAAAATACAAAACGTCTTCTGAGATTGGCTCATCTGTTCTCCCCTCGCCATAAAGTTTGCTCCATACGCTCCCTCTTATGTAGCCACCGTACTCGCAAACCGTGATGGTATCATTGATGCCCAGGTCTCCACGGTATACAGCAGAGATTTTAAGATCATAAAATGTCCATGGGTGAGCATCAAAGTCTGTATAATATGTTTGCAGAACCTCTCCGCGAACAATTGTTTCAGCAACCTCAGACAGCTCAACAGCATCAACATAGATAATTGCCATGTCGGCAACCATCCCCACAACTGATATCTCTGCATCTATCGGCACCTCAAAAGAGTCGACTTTAACTGTCCGATCAACTCCATCCGGCATTGGAGATACACATGCAATAAGCATGATGGATAATACAAATTCAAATATCGTGATGATTCTTTTCATTCCCAGACCTCTTTTGTATTATATATGGTTGTGTTACTTCCACCGACTTAACTGCATATTTACAGAACTCTTGATACAGAATATCACGGTTGTAATCATAACTTTTGCTATCATCGGTGACTTTTTGCCAAAAATCCATGGTTAATTCAAGAAAGTCATATATGTGTCCTAGTTTGCACTATCGCCTAACTGAGCATACGAAATTAGTAAAAGCCAGTCTGTATAGCATTCAATACTCTCCCCACATATGCCCCCTACTGCCGTGCTAATTAATCATAACGTCTCCATCACATTTAGTAAGCTCGCGTAGCTGTCAACGTCGTGGTATTTTACGCCGTCTGTGGACATTTCATTAAAGAGCTTCTTTGCGCAGAAGATTTTAGCCTGTTCGATTGGCCGGATATTAAGGTCATCCATTGTCCCCTTTGTTTCCGCGATAAAGAAAATATGCTTGACAGCACCTTTCTTGAATGAAATCGCCCAATCCGGTGAGTAATTTCCAACCGGAGTCGGAATGTAAAACCCACGCGGACCTTTGGGCAGCTTCGCGTAGACAATGACCTCATCGGCGGTATCCAAATCTTCCGCAAACCGGCGTTCTACGCTTTTTGTTGCCGTGCCATCTGTAAATATATAGTCCTGAATTGAGTTTTTTACTTTGAACGCTTTCGCATACTCCTCAGATGCGCGGCTCATATTGAAAATATCCTGCGAATATGGTTCTTCCGCACTCGGCGCGTATGTGATATGCTCGATTACAACCGATGCTTTTTGTTTGTTGATAATGCCTATGACTTTTGAAATGAACTCCTCCGGGTTTTCTCTGAACAGCCACATCTTCTGTCTGGATATACTGCTTAATATAGCGGTTACGGTTTTTCTTGTCAATGCTGTTCCTTTGGCAACTTTCCCGATAATATCATATTCGACAGTGCTTCCATACGATTTTTCGAGTTTTTTTGTTTCTGTGCGTCCGACTAGATAATCTGTACCATCCTGCTCGCCTTCAACAAGGGTGTAGGATAACCGGGTTACACGCAATTCGTCATTAATCGCATCAATCGATTTTGCTATCAGCTCCTCGCCACTAAACTCTACCATATAGGCATATCTCTTGTTGATACGCTCCCATAACTCTTTAAAGCTTTTCCAGTTTTCATTTAGGGGGTTTTCCTTTATCGTCGGACTGTGAGCGTTTGAGGTCATCTCGTCCATGACGCTCGGATCGAAAATGCCCTGCACGAGTTTATGAATACTCTCTTCAAACGGCGCCAATTCATCCTTTAACGGCGCATAATTGCTGTTTTCTGCAGCGCTGCGATAGGTGTCCGTGACGGTGCCGTTATCGTCAACATAGTCGTTCCTGATAAGGTAATGGTATATTGCCGTCGCTTCATTTACTGTAAGCGTATGCGTCGTATCGCCATATTGTATGCCTCTACCCGTAAAATAATCCACGCTTGCGATAGTTGGACGCTCGTAAAGGTCGGCTATAATATCGCTTTGCAGTTTTCCTACAAAATCAGCATAGCTTTCACTTGCGACCACTGTCAGTTTGTTAATACCGTGGACAAGGCTCTCTCCATAAGCGTCAGTGTCCTGTCGTTCGCCTACGTTATTCACACACAGGCGCAGCCCCCGCCCTACCTCTTGGCGTTTGGTCGTGGTACTGTCCGAATGTTTCAATGTGCATATCTGAAACACATTGGGATTGTCCCAGCCCTCGCGCAGTGCCGAGTGGGAGAAAATAAACCTGGTCGGCTCATCAAATGATAAAAGCCTCTCCTTGTTTTTTAGTATTAAGTCATATGCCGATATATCGTCAGAGAATTCGCTTCCGCGTATTACCGAGCTGTCTATGAATCGCTTGTTTTTATCAATGGAAAAATACCCCCGGTGCGTGTCGGCGGGTGCAATTCCACGCAAATGCGATTGATATTCCGAGGGGAATAGCGTTAGGCGTTCGTTTAGTGCGGATGTATATTCTTCCTCAAATACCTGCCCGTACTCTCCAAGAATTTCAGCCCCATCTTCTCCATATTGACGGTACTTCGCGACCTCGTCGATAAAGAAGAGCGAGAGGCATTTAATTCCTTGTTCATAGAGTTTTTCTTCTTTATCAAAATGTGATGCAATCGTTTCTCGTATCTGGATTCGGCGTATATCCTTTTCATTGACGTTGCCGCTGGCTTCGCCCGCTGCCAACACCAGTCCATTGGTTAATGCGACTACACCACGCAGCGGGTCGATTTCTGCAATGGAAATGCCTTTATATTCTTCCAAATTGCCAGACTCTGAATATAAGCTATCATTTACACTTAGTAAGCGTGTTTCTCGCTTCACACCGCCGCTCCGCATGACTTCGAATTCCAGTCGTGCGCGTGGCGGTTTTCTGCGGTCGAGAACAATGGCTGCAAGATATAGATAGCGATTGATGCCGCCGAGGTTCTTTAGTTCAAAGCCTTTAACCTCGATTTTCTTGACAAGCTTTTTCTTGAAGGAGTCGAGCGCATCAAGAACATATACAAGATTATGTGATATCTTGTGCGTCGCTGAATAGTTCAAAGAGAACAGCGGATTGAAGTTATTTCTGATTGCGCTTTGTGTGGCGGTGCCGCTCATCTTCTGCGGCTCGTCAAGTATGATGATCGGATTGTTCACCTTGATGACTTCGATCGGGATGCGGGATCCAAACTCTTCTCTTTTTGAATATATTATCCTCGCTGCTTCATTACCGCTTTTGCCTTCAACATTCTTCTCCTCGTTTAGCGTCGTATTGAAAGCCTGCGTGTTTATGATCATCACGCTTATGCCTGAATTCTGAGAAAACTCGTCAAGCTGGTGCAAATTCGACGAATCATATACGAAGTAACGCGCCTTGAGTCCATACTGTTCATGGAAATGGTCTTGCGTCATCTCGAACGACTTTTTCACTCCCTCGCGAATTGCAATGCTCGGAACGACGACGATGAACTTGCCCCATCCATACGCTTTAAAGAGTTCAAACATTGTCTTGATGTATACATATGTCTTGCCTGTGCCTGTCTCCATCTCAATGTCAAGGGAGACCTTGCCAATCCGATTGTCCGGCTGCGGTTTCGGTTTACCGTCCTTGTCTTTTGGAATCTCGTCTCCCAGAATAGATGGGGAGAGTTTGATGTTGTTTGCCGTTTGAACACGTTGGATATTCTTTAGCAATTTCTCACTCGAAAGCTCCACTTTTGCATTTTTATATGCGTTTTCGTACTCGGGGTCAAGTTCTTCTATTGTCCCTTTTTGTTTGCCTGTATCACGGCGATATTGTTCATTTCCGCTTTTTGGCTGCCCTTCAAATACTTTGACAACGCTCTCAGCGGCTTCTGTTTGGAATTGCTGTATCTTGAACTGGAACTTCATTTCGTTCATCACAGCACCTGCCTTTTAGTAGTCGGACTGTGCGTTGCGAAGACTTGCTCAAAGTTCACCATATCGCTGTCGCTAGCAAAGCTGCTGTCGCGGAAAATGGCATATGGAGGTTTTTGCTTGGCGATTTCTGTGAGCAGCGTTGTGTCTGTTTTGCCGAAACATGCAATCAGATAACCGTCGTTCACGCTCCAAATCTTGCCGTCATACTCGATTTTTGATGATAACGGAATGCCGAGGTCAAGCATTACCTGAAAAAGCAAATCCTCGGAAGAACGGTCTTCTTTGATGTTATCCATGAAGCCGTCAAGGCTGAATTGCATCTGCGCATATTCGTCAGGGGTATAGTACACGTCTTTCATGTTGCTGCTGTCGAGTTTGAGGACTCGGAAACCGATATCGAGGTCCGCGCGGTCAAGAGGGCTTTCGTCTACTATTTTGCGACCGGCGCGGCGTATTCGCTCTTTGCCGATTTCGCAGATGTTTTTATATCCTGCTTTTGCTGCTTCGCTGTTTTCTTCGCAGACTTCGGGAAGCTGCACCATAACAAACTTGCGCTTGCCGCCGTCCTCAGCGTTAAGCTGCATGACAGCATGAGCGGTTGTAGCGGAGCCGGAGAAGAAATCGACGATTAGACTATTTCCTGAGCTTGCGTACTTCAGCAAATATTTCAGAAGATTGACAGATTTAGGGTTCTCAAAAACTCTCCGACCGAACATTTGATTGATATACTTTGTCCAGTAGCGATTATCCTCATAATAATAGCTCTTTAACATTTCTGTTACTGTTTCAATGCGTTTCTTAATTTTTGGTATGCTTGACTCGGTTTCCCCCCATTCGACATCATTACGTTTATCTGCTTCCCAAAAGGTTTTTTCCGTCCAGCGATAGCCATAGACTGGTTTAGCACATACTTTTCCCGTAACAGGGTGAATAATATCAAAGGTATATCCACCAGGTTTTGTGTTGGATGAATTGCCAGGATAGTAAACCCCAAAATCATCAACATAGGTATAGTGTGTTGCTCCTTTTAGTTCGTCCTCGTGGTCGCTAATCCATTTCTTTAACAACGAACGAATATGCACTAAATCAGAGCCATACATTGCTTTTAGTTCATTAAACTGCTTGTTTATCTTGTCAGCTTTTTCGGATTGTACGAGCCATTTTGGTTGTAGAGTCATGTTTTTTGCATACACAATGATGTATTCGTGTTCCATAGAAATCTGACTTGGATTATTATCAGTTGCTGTTTGCCAAACTATTTCTCCGACATAGTTTGCTTCTCCAAAAATCTCAGTACATATCTTCTTGATATTATCGAACTCTTTGAAGTCTATGCTAATAAAAATAACCCCGTCGTCAGCTAGCAAGTCCCTCGCAATCCTTAGCCTCGGATACATCATATTCAACCAGTCCGTGTGAAACCGTCCTTTACTGTCGAGGTTGCGTACCATGCGGTTGCCGTCTTCGTCGTATTGACTATCTCGAATTAAAAACTCCCCCGCGTCTTCTGCGAAGTCATCCTCATATATAAAATCGTTACCCGTATTATACGGCGGGTCTATGTAAATCATCTTCACGCGGTTCAGGTATGTTTCCCGCAGCAATTTCAGCACATCAAGGTTATCGCCCTCAATGTAGAGGTTTTCCGTTATGTCGAAATTGACGCTCTCCTCACGGCATGGCCGTAGTGCCGCTGCTATGGGCGTGTTGGCAAGCAGGACGGATTTGCGCTTATCCGGCCAAGTGAACTGGTAGCGCTCCTCCTTGCCTGAGAGGACATGCGTATTTATTTCCTGATGCAACACGTCGGGGTCTATGGCGCGGACAACGCTGCCGTTTTCATCTATTGTTTCAGTAATTGCGTTCGGGAACAACTCAGCAAGTTTTGCATAATTTTCGTCAGCAAGGTTCGACGTTTGCATTTTGAGTTTATCCATGGCTTTCCAATTCCTTCCGAAGTTTTTTCAGCTCCTCGTTTAAGTCCCATTTACGCCGGGGTTGATTCTCGGTGCGCATCTGTTTATCAAGGCGTTCGATTTTCCGCATCAGTATTTCACGCTCCTTCAATATTGTTATTTGTTCATCAAGAGACTGCTCATCGTTGACTTTTATCTCCCCAATTTGTATGACGAAGTTCGCCCAAACACTATCGGTATCAGTTCCAAGCAGCTTCGGCGGTATTTTTGAAGAAAAGACGGTGTTGCTGTCGTGGTAGACCACATAGGTTTCATCTGCCCCATTGACTAAGAGAAAAACGGTTTTGTATGGTATCGCTTTGCGTACAGCCGAAATTAATCGTTTGTCCGGTACAGGCGTTCTGAGCGTTATTTCGACAACTTGTATTTCCTCGACGAGCTCTCCCTGCGCGATGTTCATAGTCGCAGGGGAGATTTTATTTGACCAGCGTATTCGCTCAACTTGGGTTTTGAACACTTCTCTTAGTTCGACATCGGCGCCAACGTGATCGCAGATTCTCTCCTTCGCGATAATCCGCCCAAAGTTTGTCGATATCGGTAAATCAAGCATTGCTATAACCGCCCTTCACAACTAAAAAGCAAATGAGTTCAAAATCATCAAGACCATCTATATTGTCCATAAGCGCGGTTGTGCCGCCCGGCGTGAACAAGCTTTCTATAGCGTTGTTTTCATTTATATCAACGATTGACTGCACAACAAAACGCAGCAATTCTGATTGCTGCCGCATGTCCTTGCCCTCTTTTGTTTCATTGTTAAACAGAGCACAAAGAGTGCTGTCAAAGGTGGTTTTACCTCTACAAAGTTGCCGAAGGGTATCCAGCAGTTTCTTTGGTTGCAAATGGTCTATGTGGATGACTGCGCCTTCGCTGACATATGCCATATAGAACGGGTGGAGCAGGTTTTGATTTTTGGCGTTAATACTTGCGTTGCGGTTTTTAAGCACAAATATCGTTCCTTCGGGTGCGCTGCCGGAGCTTTGCACCACAGCATGAAGCCCATATGGAACATTATCTAAATCCCCGTTATGTTTCACATATTCAAGCAAATCAAGCCTGAACTCATTTAATCCTAAGTCCATTATCGAAACGCCGGCCTGCATTTCCTCGATGTCAACGACTTCATTTTGTAAGCGTTCCAGTTGTGCCTTTCGATATTCAAGATCCGCTTTGTCGTCGGGGTCTATAACATTATTGTTATCGGCTACTAAAACAGCGGCTTTCATCCGGGTTTCAACACGCCCCTTTAGTTCGAGGTACTTGTCTAGCTCGATATTCGGCCAGAAATTAACAAGTTGAATTTTCGCGTTCTTGCTACCGATACGATCTATGCGTCCAAAGCGCTGAATTATTCGTACAGGATTCCAGTGTATATCATAGTTAATGCAGTAGTCGCAGTCTTGCAGGTTCTGCCCCTCCGATATGCAGTCTGTCGCAATCAGCGCATCGATTTCTGTTGTGACTCCCGGCATAAGGAGCGCCTTATCTTTTGAAATAGGTGAAAAAAGCGTCAGAATAGTATTCATATCGACACGCTTGAGCTTGACTGTCGTCCTGCCGTCAGTTGTTCCGGTTATCATTGCGGTGTCAAGACCAAACCGCGTTTTGACAAACGGCGCGACTTCACGGTATAGATATTCGACAGTATCTGAAAACGCCGAGAATAGAAGTATCTTCTTGTTTCCATCATTGTACGGGTTTTGAATTTTGTCGGATATTATTTCAAGTAGTGTTTGGAGTTTGGCATCATGCTCCGGAGTGATATCCTGAATCATTAGCGTCAACAATTCAA
Source organism: Oscillospiraceae bacterium (assembly GCA_009776445.1). Taxonomy (GTDB): domain Bacteria; phylum Bacillota; class Clostridia; order Oscillospirales; family Oscillospiraceae; genus WRMH01. Next base: position 10,506 of record WRNV01000090.1, read on the forward strand.
GGACTTCGGAGTCCTTCGCGAGCCTCCTGCGCCATGATATGTAATCCATGTCCGCAAGGTCTATGTCGAGCTTCTTTCCTTTCCTCTCAAAGTATTCTGTATTTGTATCATCACCATCAAAATCTAACTCATTGATATCCTGTACGTTTATAATTCGGCTGCTTCCTGATGCATAAGCATCAATATCGGAAATGGTGTCGTCAATCAGTTTCTTCACATGTCCCAGCGTTATCTGAAAGGACACGACTGAACTCTCAAGCCGCTTTAGAAGATTAATGCTCATCAATCGCCGCAAACCTGTTTCGCGTCCGGCGCGGTCTATGTTTACGTTCGGGTCAATGTATTTCTCTCTCTTGCTGTCAAGGACAAAATCGGTTGGTTTGTAGATAGCAAGATTGAGGTTCATCAATTCTTCGTATATAGTGTCATAGTCTATTGCAGAGGGGAGGTCCGTCAGTTTCGGACGAAGCGGTACCGGAGGCATACGTTCCGGAAAGCTTCCAATTTCAGCAGTGTTGTAATAGTTTTCAATATGATTTCGTGATCGGGCAATCGTCACGCTGTCTAGCACTTTGAAAAAGTCGAAATCAAGCAAACGAAGCAGGTTTTCCGTTGTGCGTTCTTCGGTATCGTATTTGCTCCAATTGTTGAACGCTGTTTGCGCATTGCGGAATATAACGTCAATCGGCTTCTCTGTGTCGAGTTTATCGTTTATCAGCGCGGGTGTCCCCTCGTATGCAAGCTCAAGCTGATGCCGCAAATCTGAAAATCCGTTGTTTACCGGCGTTGCCGACAACATGAGGACTTTTGTTTTCACGCCTTTTCGAATAACCTGATTTAGAAGCCGCAGGTAACGGTTCTCGCGCCTGTCGTCCCCTCGCCCCGTATAATCGCCGCCATTGCGGAAGTTATGACTCTCATCAATGACAACAAGATCGTAGTTGCTCCAGTTTAGCTTTGAAAGATCGATATGCCCCGAAAGCCCTTGCTCTCTTGACAAATCCGTATGAAAAAGCACATCGTACCGCAGGCGGTCAGATGCTATGGGGTTGTTCAGGTAGTTTTCCTTAAATGTCACCCAGTTGTCTCCAAGCTTTTTTGAGCACAACACAAGCACGTTGCGATTGCGAAGTTCGTAATATTTAATTACAGAGAGGGCAGTAAATGTTTTTCCAAGACCAACGCTGTCGGCAAGGATACAACCGTTGAACTGTTCCAGCTTGTTTATGATGGCAAGTGCTGCATCTTTCTGAAAATCGTATAATTTGTTCCAGATAGCACTTTCTTTGAAACCGGTTGCTTCGTTGGGCAGGATATCTTCATTTATGTCCATCAGGAATTCGCTGAAGATATTGTATATGGCGACGTAATAGATGAACTCCGGCGAGTTTTCGGTATATGCTGCTGTTATGCCATCCAATACCAAATCGGTGACATCTTGTAATAGCTTTTTGTCGTTCCACAGCATATTGAAGCTGTCCAGAAACTGCCGGCTTTCCGAATGAGCAAGCTTTACAGTCTGCACAGCGATGTTGTTTCCGCGTTCACACCCCAGATCTGCGGTTGTAAATCCATTAAACGGCGTATATGAGTGCCCATCGCTTGATTGCTCAATGTCTAAAAATGTGCTGATAACACCGTTTGTTTGGTTTGAGCGGAAAGTGACCTTTTTCTTTATCCACTCAGCACATTCAGCGGCGATAGCTTTCTGTGTAAGCTCGTTTCGGAGCCTAACTTCAAATTCCGTGCCATACAAAGAACGTTCGCGGTTGAGGCGTGGTATGTAAAACTCACGCTTTTCTTTTTGCGCTTTCTCTTTCAAAAACGCGGGCGATGTGAAGATGAAACGCAACTCGTCAATGCTGTCCAATTGTTTCTTTAGCACTTGATATGCGTAGATAGAAAAGCAAGCGGAGGCAATCGACAGCTTGCTGCCTCTTCCAATCATGGCTGCCAAGTCATCAATGACAGTTTCGGTTATATTGTTAAACACTTGCATTTAATCCCCCCAAAATGCAAAGGTTTATTATCTGTATTCATATAGGCCTATATGCGATACTCGCAATTATACTCAATATATTGGGTATAGTCAATATTTTAAGTGTGTTAGCTTATCATAGAGGTGACATCTATGATAAGCTACGCTCCATTTTATAAAACTCTGCTAAGTAAAAATATAACCGAGTACCAGCTCATTTTTAAGCATGGTTTCTCGGCGAACATTCTGCATAGGATGAAACACAGTGCGCCCATCACTACCAAAACACTAGATACCTTGTGTTTTATTTTAAAATGTAGCGTCTCCGATGTGCTTGAATACATAGAAGATGAATAGCAGTACCGCACAGTATCATTATTCTGCATAAATAGAATAAACCGCATCTGTTTATCTAGGTTCTTATGATGCAGACGAATACTATGGCATCAAAAAGCATCATTCAATTTTCGCTTCCATAAACTCCCTAATTGCAAGGCTTGAGGTTGATGGTCATTATGACCATCAACCTCAAGCCTTGCAATTACTGATGTCTGCTTATATTGGGAGTGTACCATATGGCTGCATACTCGTCAATAATCGTTTGTATCAAAGCGACATCGGTACATATTAGAAGATATCCACGCGATTGCAGGCGCAAGGTGCAAATTATCAACAAAACCAAGCAGCGATACGTATTTTTCCTTTGCACAAAAATACTTAATCGGATATAATCAAACGTGGGTGTTCTAACGCTAGGAGTTGCACACAGCCTGACAAATAGGATGAATAACGTAGTTAGCAGATGACGAGTGCGCGACCTATATAGTGTGTTAAAGTGCCGTAGTCATGGGAGCAGAGCATTTATCGGCACGTTGTAGACGCCATCATCTCTGCGGTACGCCAGACCCCCTCCGGTAATTACACAGAGAGATGCAGGGGGCTTCCCGCCTTCGGCTTCCACTCTTTTTTTCAATGCAAGAAGGGAGGCCACACCTTCATCGACGCGATGCTCTCCGAGTTTGATTTCAAATGCAGACCAGCTTCCACCTTTAGTCTCGATGATGGCATCTGCTTCATAGTTGTTGTTATCGCGATAATGGTGTACTGTTCCGTCCAGAATATCCGCATAGATGAGCAAATCACGCATACATAGATTCTCAAATAGAAAACCAAAGGTATTGAGATCA
>WRNV01000091.1 GCA_009776445.1 Oscillospiraceae bacterium
AGCAATTGCTCGCCTGAGGTCCCCCATTCGACGTTTATCCTCTCGAGCTCAAGCAGGCTTTGCGGCAAACCTTTGATAAGCTCCGCGACGCCGTGATTGAGCGAAAAAGTCATGGATATCCCCATTTCGCGCATCGCGATAGAGCTAAATATGCTTGTTTGACTGTAAGGATATGAGAGAGCGAACAATTCCTCGCCTGTTGTTTTCGCCAGTAATTCCGTAAAATGCCTATGATCTTCACGCAGCACAGCCAGATAAGCCTCTTCACTCTCGCCATCCATACGCAAAACCCCTTTACGAAAAGGATCGTCGCGCTCTTCCACCTGATGAAGGTCATATGTATGGCTTTGGATCGATATCAGCCCGGAATCTACCATCTCGCGGGCTTCTTCGGCGCCGAAATGCGGGTATATCGGGTCGCCTGTATCTTTGTACGTGTCTTGTCCGAAGGATACGCCAATCATGAAAATCGCGGCGTTGAAAGCGTACTTTTTCAAGACGGGGAACGCGTATTCATAATTGCTCAGATACCCGTCGTCGAAAGTGATGGCGACCGCCTTTTCCGGAAGGGGGGCGCCGGTGAGGACAAAATCACGCATTTGCTTGAGCGAAACCGCCGAATAACCCGCATCAAAGAGCGCCCGCATCTGCTCCTCGAACTGTCCCGGCGAGACGGTTACCCCCGGATTGCCCTCTTCCAGGATACTGTGATATGAAAGGATCGGGATCTCCCTAACGTAGCCATCCTCCGCTACTGGCCCCTTGAAAAAAGCCTCCACCGCGCGGGACGCGTCCCCATGCGACACAAAAATGCCAAGGTCGCCCGGAATATAAGCGCTGTCGTCGCCGAATACGCGGGCGACCATCATTTCGCCGACGCTGTTGCGGAAATGCCATTCATCGTAAAAATACCTGGGATCCGTACTGATCGAGGAAATCGTAAAGTCCCAGTAGTCGCTGACAAGGGCAAGCTGCTCAAGGAAATACTCGACTTCCTGATAATCGTAATTGCCCATATCTCCGACATACATCGGGCAAGTCGTAATGATCAGGTCGGTTCCGGAGCTATCGCAAAGCGCTTTTATTTCCGCTACGGCGGCAATGCACTCGTCCGTATGCGTGAGCCTTGTAACCTTAGATATCTTAATGAACTCAGGATAGACTTCGAGGTACTTGTCCATATGGCCGATCGCCTCGGCGTCGCGCCTGGTCTTGTTGTATGTCCCTGTTTCAGCGTCAAATACGTCGAAACCTTGCTGGACATAGCTACGAGCGGAAATTAGCTTAATTTTGTTTATGGCGTATTTTGGATTCGCAAAATAATATGGGATCCGCCAATTTGGCGCAAGCGGCTGGAGGTTGGGGAGCTGACCGTCAGACCATTTATATGTCGAACCGCTGACAATCGGCACACAAAGCAGCATTTGCTTTGGATGATGGTATTCAACAAGATACTCCGCCAATCTCTTCGTGTATTCAAGATCTGCGCCATAGTTAAACATATTGTACCAGCGAAGCCCAGTGTATTTCTCAAGTGTGGAAGGCAAGAAGCCGCTTGATCCGCTTGGGCCGATGATAAACGCGTCATAGTCGCCAATGCGCTGATCGATGTAGCTAAATTTCGCAACTTTGGGGTTGTTTGTCATATCATATGAATTCCACTTAATAAAACGGTCGCCAAACGCGCCAAATGGGTCGACAATGACATTTGGCAAGACGACAGCCAGCACGATTAACAAAACCGCGCATATAAACATAACAAACCAGCGCCTGGCAGCCATATTACGCTCCTTTCTTTTGCTGATATTAACTGTTCAGAGGGTATCCAAAAACTCGCAATGGTTACAGGCTCCGCACACAAATTTAGCCTATTGTACAAGTTTCCACCGCAGTACCAGTGCGTTGCCTGTAAGCAACCTGTGTTTTTGGATGCCCTGTGAACAGTAACTGCTGTTACTAATACTGTGCGTAAATGAACGTGGCGGACAACGCGCTTGATGAAAATATACCAAAAGCCGTAATCGACGCAAGTGCGACAAGCAAAACCGAGAATTGAACTATTGGCCTCGTGCCGTTTATGGCGTCGCGCCAGTCTTTCCCACGCTCCGCCACATAGTCGCAAGCGAGGATTGCTATAAATCCCAGCGCCAGTACGATATAATCGGTTGCCCCAAGCCCCAGATTGAATATTGTGCCGTCCCATAATTCCCGAAGCTGCGGGTGTAGCACAGTCCATTTCAACATGGCAAGAGCGCCTCGCAGAGCGTCCGCCCGCGCGAAGTACCGCAGTATCACGAGTATGACAAGCGTACGCGTGATGGCGAACGCATGGCCAAAGCCCTTCGCGCCGCCATCTAACTTCGTCTTCGCGCGGAGCTTATCGATAAACGGCGCCATGAGCAATGAAGCGCTGATAATGAAACCGTTTAAAAAGCCAAATACAAACACGCTTTTACCCGAACCGTGCCATATGCCCATGACGATATATACGCAAAACGTAGCGACGCAAGCCGGGAGTAATTTGCCTATTCTCGCGCCAAACATCTTTCGAGTCAGCTTCCTGAGCCGACCCATGAGCTTGGAGAGCGCAATCGGGTAAAATAGGTAATCCTTCAACCAGCTGGAAAGAGTTATGTGCCAGCGCCGCCAGAAATCGGCAAGAGAGTTCGCAAAAAAAGGCTGTTTAAAGTTTTCGGGCATCTTTATGCCTAGGATTTCGCCAATCCCAAGCGTCACGTTGATGCCGCCTGCAAAATCGGCGTAAATCTGTACGCTGTATACCAAGAGCACAATTATAATCGTAGCGCCCCCATAGTTCTCGTAACCAGAGAACACCTTGTCTACTATGACGGCGGCGCGGTCAGCTACGATCAGCTTCATGAAGTAGCCCCAAATGATCCTTTGCACGCCATTTCGAGAACGATCCCAATCCCAGCCGTGTCCCGCGAAAAGATCGGCGGCAATCTCGCTATGGCGTGAAATAGGGCCTTGTATAAGTTGTGGGAAAAAGGAGAGGAACAAAGCCAACTTAAGGGGGTTTTTCTCCGGTTCCGCCTTTCCCCTGTATACGTCGGTCAAATAACCGGCCGCCTGGAACGTATAAAACGATATGCCCGGGATTAAAAGAATGCCAATCTTTGGCAAGATAACACCGCTGTATTTGAATAAAAGCAATGCGCCAAAGTTCAGTATTAAGCAAATCGCGAGCGGAAGCCTACGTTTCGTGCGCTTTTCGCGTTGCTTTCGCAGGGAAGAAGCCCATAACGAGCAAAAATAAACCGTGGCAATTGTGAAACTGATTGCGCCCAACGCGAAAAAGCCGCCGACAATCCAATAGAAAACATAACTTGCCGCCAGAAGCACAATCCATCGTACGCCTCGCGGCGAGATGAAATAACAAAACAATGATGCTACAAGAAACAGCAGAAATGTCGCGGAAACCAAGCTCACAGCGCAGCCCCCAAGGTTTTGAGCAAGTTTGCGATAGCCTCGACAGAATTGAAGTTTTCAGGTTCTAAATACTCCAGGTCAATATCTACCCCAAATGTGTCGGAAAGGTCGTTTATCAGTGCGATCATATCAAATGAATCGATCAGTCCGCTGTCAACAAACTCGCTTTCATTTTCCCAATCGACGTCAAAATGTAAATTCTCCAAAATTTCAATTATCCTATCCAATGCGTTAACCTCCATAATATGATTAAAAAATCATTATTTTTTTGACCGCGAGTATAGCTGCGCTATTGCGTCGCTCTTGATAAATCCCAGTTTACTAAACATAGCTATAGACGACGAGTTTTCAGGGCGGATCCACTCGTGAAACACAGGGTTCTTCGACAGTCGTAATTCCTGCGCGGCGAAAGCGCGGTATAGCTTGCCGCCAATCCCCATACCGCGCGCGTCCGGCGATACAGCGACTATGCGCGTTTGTCCGATATACAGTATGCCCAGAAGATTTCCGTCGCCCGAACGAACGCCGAGCGCACGCCCAAACATGTCGCGGCAGGGCATATCCATCTCCGGAGCGGCGAAATAAGCGCTCAGCATGGCATACGTCTCTTCTGCACCGACTTCGACAACGCCGCTGCTTCTAATTTTGCCGCCGTCGCCTCCAATCTCGTCGCTGATTGAGGGAAATGCATCGCTGATCCCGACAAGACGTCTGCTGATCTCTCTAAGCTCTCCGCTGACCCTTACATTCTCGACGATCCCCGCTATCTTTTGCGTAGTATACCTTTCCAGCGTCATCGTATGATTAAACCCTTGGCTGAGGAGCCAGTCCGCCGCTAAAGTTGGTGGGGATCCCGCACGGTAAACAAGATAGGCGGCGATGATATCATTATCTTCTCTATTATTACCAACTTCAGCAGGCTCTATGCCATCCGCGCCTTCATACACCGGAAGTTTTGCAGAAGGCGACGCCAGGCGGAACCGCAGCTTGGTAAATCCTTCGCGCCGTTCGAATAGGAAGAGGGACTGCCCGTCGGTGGCATATCTCAGTTTTCCGCGCTCAATCAGAACCCGCGTTTCAGCTGGCGTCAAATAGTCGTTGCTGACGCGGCGGGGATGCTCCTTTAGCGTTTGTACATACGCGTCATAGTTTGTTATCGCCGTCATAACATTCCTTTCTGACCCGAACGCGATCGATCTTGCCGTTTGGCAGTTTTGGCATTTCGCCGACCTTAATGATTACATTGGGTTGCATATAGCGCGGTAGACGCGCAGCCATTTCGGCGGCTAAGCGATTTTCGGCAATAGCGCCCTCGTAAAACAGTAAGATTTTGGAATTCTCTTTGTCGTAAGCGCAGCAAACGAGGCCGATCCCGTCTAAGCTTGCGGCGGTCGATTCCACCTCGCCCAGTTCGACGCGGCTTCCCATATGTTTGACCTGGTTGTCGGCGCGCGAAATGAACACCAACTCGCCAAATTCGTTCAGTTTTGCCAGGTCGCCAGTTCGATATACGATATCGCGGTAATTTGAGTGGAGCGGGTTCTGGACAAAAGATTCGGCAGTACGCGACGCGTTGTTGTAATACCCCAACCCCACGCCCGCGCCCCGGACATATATCTCGCCAGTCTCGCCGCAAACGGCAGGCCTCCCGTCTTCGCTAAGCAACAGCAGTTCGGTGTCGCGGCAGGGAAAACCGATAGGTACGCTTTTGTCGTCCGACAAATCCCGGCGGACGGTGTAGAAAGAGCAATCTACAGTCGTTTCAGTTGGGCCATATACGTTAGTGAAACGCGCGTTCGGCATCGCGTTTTGCCACTTTTCCAGTACTGCCACTGGCATGTTCTCGCCGCCAAAAATTACGTCCTCAACGCCAACCGGAGCATACCTTTCAAGCGCCCCGCTGTTTGCGATCATCTTAATCGCGGCAGCAGCCCATGGCATGACGTTCGCCCCGGTTTCCGACACCGCGCGAAGAGCCTTGAGAGACGAGATAAAGTGTTTTTTCGGGAACAGACGCGTAGACGCGCCGTGTTTGAGCGTTGAGTACAGCTCTTGTACAGAAGAATCGAAATAAAAGGGGCATTGCCCGGCGAATACGGTACGTTTAGAGAACCCGAACGTTTCGCCCATCCATTCGATCAGGTTGACGACACCGCCGTGAGAGATAAGCGCGGCTTTTGGAACACCTGTGGATCCCGACGTGAATATAGCGTAGGCTGGGTCGGAGGACAGCGCGCCATCACGAATCCTGTCAAGCGCCGCGTCGGACAGCGTGGCTCGGGGGAGTTGCATGACGCAATCCGCGTCGAGCGTCATAGCGGGGGATATCGCCTCCAGACGCGCGCGGACGTGTTCTTTCGGCGCGAACCCATCGAGCGGGACATAAAAACACCCCGCGTAGAGCGTCCCAATGAATGCGACCACGTCGGCTACTTTGTGGGTCGTCAGCACGGCAACAGGCAAGCGCGTTTGCTCGACTTTTGCGTGAACAGCGGCGCCGACTTCGCGGCCAAGCCCAACAAGCTCCGCGAAAGTCACGGTTTCGGTTTCGTCGGTAAAAGCAGCCTTGTCCGGAAAGAGCGTTGCTGAGTGTTCCAAGTATTCAAGCAGGTTGGTCAAAAGCGTCATCCCTTCGCGTTGTGTTTGCGTTATATGTTGAACCGGAAATTGATTATATCACCGTCGGCTACGATGTATTCTTTGCCTTCCAGGCGGAACAGGCCCTTTTCTTTCACCTTTGCCATCGAGCCGAGTTCTTTGATGTTGTCGTATTTTACCACTTCCGCGCGGATAAAGCCTCGTTCTATGTCGGAATGCACCTTGCCGGCGGCGGACTTCGCGTGTGTCCCTTTTTCTATCGTCCATGCCCGCACCTCGTCTGGGCCGACCGTCAAAAATGAAATGAGTCCTAAAAGGCTGTACGCCGCCATTGCCAGCACCGCGATCCCAGGCTGCGTAATGCCCAAGTCGTCCATGAACATCTGCTTGTCGTCCTCCGGCAACTGGCTGATTTCCAACTCGGTTTCCACACAAAGCTCGATTAGAGGTATATTTAGTTCGGAACAAAGAGCCTTTAGCTCGTCTTGGGCCGGCCATGACTTAGTTTCCCACTCGTTTTCGTCCAGGTTAGCCACAGCCATACGCGGCTTTTCGGTCAAAAACGCGAAGCCGCTTATAGCTGAACGCTCTTGCTGGGACAGATCCAAATCAGCTATCGAGTCGCCGTTTTCCAAAGATTTGTAACAACGATCCAGGAGCGCGAGTTCCGCCTCATGCTCCTTCGTTATTTTCTTCCCAGTTTTTATTCGAGCAACCCTTTTTTCAATCATCTCNAGGTCNGCGAATAACATCTCGGTTTCGACCGCTTCCAAGTCCCTTGCGGGGTCGATGCTGCCCAGGTCATGCGCGACCGACGCAGACTGAAAAGCCCTGAGTACGTGTACNAGGGCGTCGCATGGGCGCACATCGTTGAGAAACTTGGCCGCTCCTGAGCTTTTGGCGTCGCCNGAGGCGGAAAAACCGGCCACGTCTACAAGGTCGATCTTGGCGTAGATGGTCTTTTTTGGTTTGAATAACTCCGAAAGAAAGTCTATGCGTTCATCTGGAACATGTCCTGTGCCAATGTTGACGGAACCTTTTGCCCCGATTGTAACGGGATTGTCTGCCCTGCCAGTCAGCAGGTTGAATAGCGTCGTTTTTCCAGTCTGGTCAAGCCCTATTAGCCCAATTTTCATAAACTGCCTCCCTTTGATTAATTTGCTTATGCACCGACCTCGATCTGTTCGTTATCAGCAAGAGTGCCAACAACTCTCACCGTAAGCGTACGGTCTTCCAATTCAATGTCTATGCGGAGCGGGTAGAGCGTATTGTTGATGAATTTGAAATCAAGAGAACCCCAACTGACTGTGGCGTCCCGACCTCTTGGCAGATACGTGATAGGTTGACCGTGCGGATGACGTTCCTTAATGCGGATATCCGTGTCCTTTATCGCCGAGTAAATCGTGGAGGACACCTGGCATATCCCGCCGCCTATCGCTTGTACCGTCTGTCCGCCGGAAAAAGCGGGCGCTGACTTGTAGCCGCGCGCCGTAGTGCGCCTTCCGACGACACGGTTGAATGAAAACTCCTCGCCCGGCTCAAGAACGATGCCGTTTATTGCTTCAGACGCCAATATAATATTGTTGAGCCTGTTTTCCGATCCGCCGATCTTTGTGACGCATTCGCCGATTATGTCGTGAAACAGGATGCTTTCCAGGTGCTCCCGCGTGACTTCTGGTTGTGTGCGCTCAATGGCGATAGATATGGTTTTTCCCGCCTCGGCGCCGCTTAACAGATCAACAGCTTGAATATAGTCGAAATCGACGCCGACAACACTATCGGAAATTTCCTTTGTTTCNTGGTCGTACTGAGCTGAGAGGGGTATAGTAAGCAAATGGCGGCGTATTGCCGTAAGTTCGGCCGAGTCCACGCNCGTATCTGGNAGCGCGTAGGATTTTTCAACTGGAATGCCTGTTTGCCGNGATTCTGAAAGGCCTTCAACAACCAGGTCGAAAACCGCAGAATCGCTCGCTTGAACCTCCCCCGCGCCCTTTACGATGACGATCCTGTCCTCATATATGAGCGGTAGGGATTTTTCAAGTGATGAATTGTAGCTTTCTGTAAATGCGTTCACGCGGGCGCGTAGCGGTTCGACATCCGTTTCGTAGTGGACGTTGAATGTTTCTGCTTGAGCGTCGCGGGTAATGTAAAGGCGATACACGCGGCTCAGAAAATCCCATGTGTCTTGCACAAACCCATTTCCACGCCCCCTTGAATACGCGGCGTCGATTAAAAGCTGCGCGTCATGCGTGATCTGAATGTCGTCACCTGTGACTCTTAGCTCGGATCCGTCGGGGAACGTGACGGATACGGCGGTATTTTTCCAACGTGCTTCGTACGTCTGCAAGTCTAAAGCTTTATAGGCTTCAGCGCTGGTAAGCCACGATACGTCCGTGCCATCAATTGTCAAAGTTGGCAGGATCTTGTCATATTCATAATATCGCATATACAAGCCTGCTCCGCAAAACGCGGCGGCAATTACGATAAGGGGTATCACGATCGCAAGGATCACCTTAACAAATGTTCGGGCGTGTTTTTTCTCATTAGCCATTTTTCTTCACCTCAGTGTTTCCCAGGGCAGTTGCTTTTCCAGGAATTGACATTTTATATAGGCGTATTCTATCCAACGTAGGCATATAGTTTACCCTGTGGATATTATACCACACTCAATGGATATTGCGTTAGAAATTTCAAAAATTATATTCCCGACAAATCTTGTCAAGATTGTGGTTCAGGTGTATCCAAAGTCCCCGTCATTGCGAGTCGCAGCGAAGCAAACCAGTCCTCTTTGCGTCGATTAACAGGTTTGTGACTGGATTGCCGCATCGCAGGCTCCTCGCAAAGACGAAATTGTGTTTTATATTGGTATTGTGCCAAAATGGCACAATACCCCTTTAAAGCGCTAAATTCCGCCGAGTATCTCATTCAAAGGTTTTCGGATTCGTATAACCAGGTTTTACCAGCAAGTTATCCTTGTCTTTGATATACTCGTTGTATACGCCCTCCCATTCCGGGAAGGAATACTGTTCGACCGACACGGAAATGTACTTTTCAGGTTTGCCCATTGTCTTGTTTACAATTGCAGCGATTTGTTCAGCCGCTTCTTGCAATTGTTCTTGAGACGACCCGCTGAGGGTCTTTATTACTACATGTGGCATATGGTATCTCTCCTTCTTTTTATATAACGCTTGCGCAGCGCTGCAGTCGTTCTGGGATGATAGTATCATTTATAATCATTGGATGTCAACAGGTAGTGCTGAAGATTGACATTTACAGTTAGCGTTATTTTAGGTATAATAATTGCGCAAGTTGGAAATTTTCAAGGAGAACCATATGGAGGGCGAATGCTGTGGGACGCTTTTTTAATACCGCAGGCCCAATGAAACCGAAGGATCACTACTGCATCGACCCGCTGACGCGTATCGACTGGCAAGACGTCCGTCGGTTGATCCGTGACAAGTGTTATTTTGTCATGCATGCGCCGCGGCAGACTGGCAAGACCAGCGCGCTGCTAGCAATGATGAATGCGATCAACGAAGAAGGCAGTTACATATGCGCCTACGCCAATATCGAAGCTGCGCAAACTGCCCGGGAAGAGGAAAAGGGCATCCCCGCTGTTTGCAGCGCTGTATCAAGCGCGCTTGAATCATATCTGAATAGGCCCGATCTGCGACAGTGGTTTATGGAGGAATGCCTGAAGATTCCGCCCCAGGATCAGCTTTTTCAACTACTTCGCCAGTGGACTGTGACGTCGGACAAACATACGATACTCTTTCTGGACGAAATCGACGCCCTCGTCGGCGACACCTTAATCTCGGTCCTGCGCCAGATCCGCTCAGGTTATACGCGCCGACCTGAAGAGTTCCCGCAGTGTGTCATACTATGCGGCGTACGGGATGTGCGTGATTACCGCATCCACCAGGGCAATGGCGAGATCATTACGGGAGGCAGCGCCTTTAACATCAAAACCAAGTCGCTTCGGATGGGGAATTTCACGCAGGAAGAAACCAGATCCTTATGGCTACAGCACACGGAGGAGACAGAGCAGGAGTTTGAGGAGGCTATTTTTCCCGAGCTTTGGGAGGATACCTATGGGCAACCTTGGCTCGTAAACGCGCTTGGACAGGAAGTAACATGGGAGATACGCGCAAACCGCGACCGCTGCCGGAAAATCACTCTGTCTGATTACAAGGCAGCGAGGGAGGAACTGATAGAGTCTCGCGCAACACACCTTGATCAACTGGTTGACAAGCTGCGGGAGCCACGTGTCCACAGTGTCATTGAATCGATGCTTTCAGGAGAGTCAGAGGGCATTAGCAGCATTCGCGTGGACGACCAGCAATATGTTGAAGACCTTGGGCTGATCCGGACAAAGCCGACTGTTAGCATAAGCAACCGTATTTACCGGGAAATTATTCCGCGAGAACTCACTTGGGTGGCGCAGACGCGCATACCAAACCAAGAACAAAAGTGGTATGTCACAGTGGAACACAGGCTGGATATGCCAAAACTGCTCGCCGCTTTCCAGCAGTTCTTTCGCGAACACGCTGATAGTTGGGCCGATACCTTCGGCTACAAGGAAGCCGGCCCCCAACTTTTACTACAGGCTTTCCTTCAACGCATAGTTAACGGCGGGGGACACATCAATCGGGAATATGGCCTTGGCCGCAAGCGGACTGATTTGTTTATTGAATGGCCAATAGATGAAAAGCAGGGCATACACGGGCCGCTCCAGCGTGTCGTGATCGAACTCAAGCTACGGCGCGGCAGCCTGGAAACGGTCGTCGCGCAAGGCCTTGCGCAGACCGCCGACTATTCCCGTCAGGTGGGGGCGGACGAGGCGCATTTGATAGTTTTCGACCGCGAATCGAAGCTCTCGTGGGACGAGCGTATCTGGCGACGCGACGAGCATTTTGGAGACCTCCCCATCACAGTCTGGGGCACGTGAGCGTTTTGAATCATAGTAGCGCGATCTTGGCGGAGCTAGACGACTTGATCTTTAACGTTTTTACCGTTTTGTGACGTAATGCCAAAATTATTATCATACGCTACATTGACATTTACAGTTCAAACTTTTTTGTGTATAATGGTCTTGAAAATTGGAGAATATACGCAATACAAGCTGGATACGCCAAAACTGCTCAACACTTTGTTTTTGTAGTGTAGCCTCTGAATAAACGCAATAATTCTTGTAAAGGAGATAGTTTGAAACAATACCGTTCGCAATCGCCCTAAAAAGGGTATAGCAAAGCTGACCGTCAGCAAACGGGCGAAAAAAAGTATTTGCAGTAGGCTATGCGACTTCGCTGGTTTCCTCGTCCACAATCAAGAAACCTTTGCTGCGCAAGAATGCAACAGCCTGAGTAGCAGTTAGTACACGAGCAACAGGCGGCTTGTCCGCGTTGCGATAGAGTACGGCATTATAGGCTTCGTTTTTGCTGAGCATGTGCCATATGGCGGTGAGCAATTTGCGCGCAATAGCGATGGTAGCCTTCTTTCCTCCGCGGCGTTTTTTGAGAGCCTGATATTTGTTCTTGAGTTCAGGATGCTTGTCAGAACTGCTGACAGCAAGAGCGCACTGAACTAGGAGCGGCTTCAAATAGGCTCCGGCACGGGCTATACGGGTGGTTTTCTTCTTCCCCGCGCTTTCGTTGTTTTGCGGTGAAAGCCCAGCCCACGACACGAGCTTTTTCGCCGTTTCAAACACGGACATATCGGCACCTATTTCAGCTAAAATGCGGATAGCCGTCAATGGTTCGCTGATACCCGGAACGGTCAAGAGCAACGTAATTTGAGGCTGATATTTCTCTGCAAGGCAGATAATAAGGTTTTCGAGTGCGGATTTAAGGTCGTTCAGTTGTTCCATATGCTGCCTGATGAACTTCAGCCTTTCGCTCTGTTCGAAGGTCAGCTCTCCGTCCAAAGCCGCTTTGATTTCCTCAATGGTTGCCTTGCAACGTCCGTCAACAAGCGGAGCGACATCAAAATCAGCATTGCCGTGCTCGATTAACTTCTCAGTGATGCGGGACGCGCTCTTGCCGAACACATCCGAAAAAACAGCATCCAATTTGAAGTTGCACACGGTCAGGCAATTCTGCGCACGGTTCTTCTCGCTGGAACACATATAGGTCAGCTTGGCGTAGTAGCGGCACAGGTCGCGAAGCTGCCTGATGTCCGGCGGTGGGATAAAGCTCGAGCGGACAAGGTCGCACTTGAAAAGCTCGGAAATCCACTTCGCGTCTTTCTTGTCGGTTTTCTTGCCCTTGATGGCCTTGACGTATTTGGGGTGCGTCAGGCAAACGTTGATATCGGCCTTCTCAAGGGCATTGAAAACCGGAATCCAGTACTTGCCGGACGATTCCATGCAGACATCCTTGCAGTTATTGGCCGCAAGCCACTATGCCAGCCTACGCAGATCCCCCGAAAAAGTGGAAAAGCGTTTTATCTGATGCGTGGTGTTGCTGCGCTCGTCGGTTTTCGCGATGCACGCGACGAGAAAATTCTTGTGGACATCCATCCCGCAGCAAATCGGGTAGACAATGTCAACTACTCCTGCCAATAAAAAAACCTCTTTTCAGTTAGATTTGAGGCTGCGGCAGTGACTGGAAGTTCTGCTAAAAACGAGTAATGTCTTTACAAAGATTAGTTTACAGGCTCCAAGTCCTACTCGTTGGTGCTTGAACAAACCTCCGGCGACTTATTATCATACGGGTTAGCGGCAATCCGCTTCGCCACTCTCCTCCTCGTGCTCTGTAGTGTGCCGCGCCTCAGAGGCTTATTGTAGCAAATTTAACGCGATCTGCACCGCCTGTATTTCATTTCTCGTTGGTGCCTTTCGCAGAAAGGAATGGTCTTTATCATGAAAACTGTTTGCATCAGCCTGCCCACAGCCGAAACGGCGCAAAGGTTCGTATCGCTCATATCCCCGCTGCCGGGGCAATTTGACCTANTATCGGACGAGTACATACTTGACGCAAAGTCACTGATGGGAATATTNAAGCTAGACCTCACGAAGCCAATCAAACTCCGCGTTGAAANGGATTCGGAAGAAACAATGCGGATAATTAGCCAATTCATGGAGGGAATAAATGAGTAACGANTTTNTCACATTAACAATAGGGGAACAAAAAAACATAGCGCTTATCGCGCATGACGGTAAAAAGAAGGATTTGTTGGACTGGTGCGAATGGAACAAGGCGCTATTGGCCAAGCACTTTTTATGCGGCACTGGTACCACCGCCAAAATGATCACCGACCGTACGGGGTTGCCTGTGCGAGGTTTCAACAGCGGCCCACTTGGCGGGGATCAGCAAATCGGCGCAAAAATAGTAGAAGGAACTGTCGATTTCATCGTGTTCTTCTCCGATCC
>WRNV01000092.1 GCA_009776445.1 Oscillospiraceae bacterium
ACGCCGTGCCTTGCGTATGCTTGTCGTACCCTTTGTGTCAAATTCAATTGTCGCAGTCGGATTTCCTTTTGACAGATTGATACTCTCTAAATAGACATAGCGTTCTGTCGCCGTGCTGCCTGTTACTGAAATGCCTTTGACCGCAATCTTCTTGACGAGTTTCTTGTTATACGCTTCCATCGCGTCTAATCGGTAAATCATATTGTAAATGCTGTCCTTTTTATGCGTCGCGGAATAGCGCAGCGTGAACAGCGGGTTAAATTCGCGCAGACGTTCTTTTGTCACCGCGCCCTCAACGGATTGCGGCTCGTCGATAATGAGTATCGGGTTGGTTTTGGCTATTATGTCTATCGGCCTGCGGCTGCGGAAGTCATCCAATTTCATGTATATCCTGCGGGCATCTTTACCTCTGGCGTTGAACGCCTGCGAGTTGATAATCATTGCGTTTATTTTGCTGTCGGAAGCAAAGCGATCAATTTCAGTAAGCTGAGCGGAGTTATATATGAAGTAGCGTATAGCCTCGCCGTATTCCTCCTTGAAATGCTCCTCTGTTATCGAAAACGATTTATGTACTCCCTCGCGGATGGCGACGCTCGGCACAACGATGATGAACTTGCTCCACCCGTATCGTTTATTAAGCTCGTACATTGTTTTGATGTATGTGTAGGTTTTGCCGACGCCGGTTTCCATCTCAACGCTCAGGTTGTACCGCCCCTCTAACTGTTTAGACGGTTCTATCAAGCCTGATCGTTGGATTTTGCGGATTTGCTCCAGAATCATTCCATCGTTGAGTTCGTTTGATATTCGGGTATTTCCATACCCTAAAAAATCTTCATCGTCTGTCAAACTCAGTTGACCATAGCCCGGATCAATGCGAAAGCCGGACGAGTGATATGGCTGCCCTGCAAATACGTCGCATATCGCTTTCGCCGCGTCAGCCTGAAATTTCTGGTGCTTGAATTGGAGTTTCATTCTGTATCGCCTCCACCGAATTTGCTAAACAACGTTTAGCGAATTTTTAATAATCAGTTTGGCTGGTTGTAATTTTATTACTTTGATTCAGTAAACAATGTTTGCTGAATTGTTTGTATGCCCTTTCGATTTGAAAAGGCTAAACAATGTTTGGCTTTTTTGTATTAATCAATAGCATCTACGATTACTAAACATCGATTGCGAAAAGGTCAGACAATGTTTGCCCTTTTGGGGATTCGCTAATCAATGATTGGTGTTTTTCTGAAAGGGCAGTTGCCGATTGCCCTTTTGAAGATTTAGCAGACTGCGTCTGCTGAATTGATGGTACACGTCATATCACCTTCACAGTTGTATTCGGCGCGAATAGCTTGAAGATTTCTGCGACGTTTATTTTCTCTGGTGAACTCATGAACGATGAATCCCGGAACACGGCACGGAGCGGTTGCCGTTTTGCAATCTCTTTGACCACGGCATCGCTGATTTTGTCTGCAAAGCAGGCAATCAGGTCGCCGCCGTTGTAAGTGTGAACGGTAAAGCCGTCGATTATCTCATGGGTGTGCGGCATGGATAGAGGCAGTCCCCAATCGAGCAGACAGCCAAACAGCAAGTCCATATCCGTGCGGTCGGGCTTGATATTGCTTTCAAACAATGATAGATTCTCCTGCGTGTACTCCGATGCGGCGTAATACACATCATTCATATTTGAATCGTCGAGTTTCAATACGCGGAAACCGATGTCGAGGTCTTTTGCCATCAATCCGGCTTCTTCCTTGATTTTTGCTCCAGCACGGCGAATGCGCTCCTTGCCGATTTCGCAGATATTCTTGTAACCCGCTTTAGCGGCTTCTGTGCCCTCGGCGCACACTTCGGGTAACTGAACCATGATGAATTTACGTTTTCCACCGTCCTCGGCATTGAGTTGCATGACAGCGTGGGCGGTAGCTGCAGAGCCGGAGAAAAAATCAAGGATGATGGAGTCTTTGTCCATAATCGATGCTATTTGTATAAGATACCTGATAAGGCTAACAGGTTTGGGAAATCCAAACACCTTACTATCAAATAAAGCATCAACATCCTTTGTTCCATCTTGAGTCATACCAACTTCCTTAGGTAGGTTTGTGCTTATTGAGGAATATCCAAATCGTTCTCGATCTTTTTTCGCATCATCGTCCTTGAAATAGCGTAGTACAGGTTGTTTAATATTAAGAAAGCTATAATCATCAGGAAAAACTATCCTACCACCATCATAATAGTTCTGGAAGGTATCTTTAGTTATTCTCCAAACTGCATTCGGATTTGCAGGGTACGATTTACCTGTTTTGGGATTGACGATATCAAAGAAACTATTTGGTCTTTCGCTTGCAGTAGTTTGCTTTCTCATATCATGTATACGCCAAGGACGATTTGGATAATCATCACTTTCATAATACTTCCGACTGCTACTTTCTATACCAGCTATGAATGAGTAGCCTTTTGCGTAAGCAGCAATCCACTCATAATCCTGTGAAACACCGAAAGGTACATCTGATTTTGCAGTTCTTTTTCGCCATGGGAATTGAGCAATGAAGCGGCTTGCACCAAAAACCTCATCGCAGATTTTTCGCAACTGTGCGACTTCACCATCATCAATACTGATAAAAACTACTCCATCATCTCTCAGCAAATTCCTCGCCAGCACCAGCCGTGGATAAATCATACTGCACCAGTCGGAATGGAAACGACCATTACTCTCAGTGTTTAGAAACAAGCGGTCACCATCTTCGTCAAACACACCCGCTTCTTCCTCATATTCTCTGTGCCTCTGTGAGAAATCATCTCGATAAACAAAATCATTACCAGTATTATACGGCGGATCAATATAAATCATCTTCACCTTGCCGAGATAGCTCTCTTGCAATAGTTTCAGCACATCGAGGTTGTCACCCTCTATATAGAGATTTTCGGTTGAGTCCCAATCCCGACTTTCTTCCTCACAGGGACGGAGCGTTTTGCGGATAGGTCGCCCGGCTTCGGCAATGGCTGCGCGTTTGCCCACCCATGTGAATTCGTAGGCTTCATCACCGAAAACTTCCTCGCCGACATATGAACGCAGGAGGTCAACGTTAACCTTACCCTCGGCAACCACTCCGGGGAATAACTCAGCGAGTTTCGCCACATTCTCGGCGGTGATGTCGGTAGTTTCGAATTTCATTTTATCCATTGCTACACCATCCTTTTTGTTTCTCACAGAGACACAGAGATCACAGAGATGAGTTTTTTGTAGATTCTCCTCTATGTACTCTGTTCACTTGTCAGAAACCCATTCCGTATTCTTTTTATTCCTTGTTTCAATATAGCTACATTAAAGTTTAGCAGTAACCCACAAGGTTTATCGGCTAATCGCAGGTAGGTTCCAAGTTGCTTTTCATGAACAGGTGCCAAATCAGCAACTGACTTAATCTCCAAAATCACTGTGTCATCTACCAACAAATCAATTCGATATCCATCTTCATCAATCACTTTTCCCCGAAAAGTCACAGGTAGAGATACTTCCATTTGCACCTGATATCCTGCTTCTTCCAACGCAAATCTCAAACATCGCTGATAAACTTTTTCCAAAAGCCCGGGACCAAGTTCTCTGTGTACCTCAATGGCAACACCAATAATACTTTTCGTAAGCTGATTTAATTGTTCTTCAGTCATCATACTCCTCTGTGTTCTCTGTGCCTCTGTGAGAAACACCATGTAACTCCATTTTGAGCCGCTTCAACTCCGTATTAAATTCAACCTGCTTACTAAACTGCTTCTCGCGCTGGATTTTCTTTTCAAGCGAGGCGATTTCCTTTGCCAGTTTTTTTCGTCGTTCATCGAGTTCGACGGCTTCTTTTATATCACCCGCTGTGGCGTTTAGCCTTTCGCCGGCGACTTGACGAATGAAGTTCTCATAAACTTTATCCAAATCCAATCCATCGATACGCAGATTCAATGCTTCCGGCGGGAGCCAGTCTGAATGGTAATACGTTCCGGGCTTGAACGGCGTGTTTTTAGCCTGCTCCTTATATCCCACCCACGCCTGAACCTCGCCACTGTATTCAAGAATGAAAAGAATATGATAGGGAATCTCTTTGTCAATCAGCGGCAAAACTCGTTTGTCCAGTTCCCGCTGGTTCAGCCGTATGACGATTACTTCTATCTCCTTGACGGATTCACCCTCGGCGATGTTGATCGTTGCCGGCGCAATTTTGTTCTGCCATGTAATAAGGCTTATCTGTTCCACAAAAATTCGCTTCATCTGTGCCGTAACAGTCAGATTGTCATAAAACTTCTGTTTCGGTATCCGCTTATTAAATACCGTGCTTGCAGGCAAATCAAGCATAGCAAATATCCCCTCTATCGGACGACAAAGAAGCAAATTAGCTCAAAATCGTCAAGCCCCGTAATTGTCGTATTCAATGCAGACGTTCCTCCCGCTTTGAACAGGCTGTCGATATCGCTTTCTTCTTTTACATCAATGATCGTGTTAATAGCGTCCCCGAGCAGTTCCGAATACTTGCTCATATCTTTGCCGTCTTTGGTTTCATCGTTGAACGGCTTGCAAACCTCCATACTTGGAGTTGTATTCCCTTTGCAGAGCAGGCGCAGTGTATCGAGCATTTCTTTTGGCGACAAATGGTCGCATATTACTTCACTGTCGTCGCTAAGATACACCATGTAGAATGGGTGGATGCGGTTTTGGTTGTCAATATTCACATTTCTATTGATATTTTTCAGAACATAAATAACGCCCGATGGGTTTTCACTTCCCGCAGGTACAACCGTATGCAGACCAAATGGAGTTTTATCCAAATCACCGTTCGTCTTGATATAGTCGAGCAGATCGAGCCGAAATTCATTTAGTCCCAAGTCCATGATGGATATGCCCGAAGACATTTCTTCGATGTCCACGACCTCGTTTTGAAGACGTTCAAGCTGCGACTTGCGGTATTCGAGATCTCCTTTTTCCTCGATATTGATAAGGTCATCGTCACCTGTGGCGGTCATTACCGTTATCCTCATCCGGGTTTCTACACGCGCTTTCAGCCTGATGTATTCGTCAAGAGATAAATCAGGCCAGAAGTTCACAAGCTGTATTACTTTATTTTTACTTCCGATACGGTCGATCCGTCCGAACCGTTGAATTATCCGAACAGGGTTCCAGTGAATGTCATAGTTCACACAATAGTCGCAGTCTTGGAGATTTTGACCTTCGGAGATGCAGTCCGTACCAATAAGTACGTCAATCACCGCTTTGTTGTCAGACATAAGCAACGCCTTGTCCTTTGATATTGGCGAAAAACATGTAAGGACATTGTTAAGAGTCGCTTTGAACTTCGGGATAGTCGTTTTACCGTCCACGGAACCGGTCACCATTGCAACATCAAGTCCAAATTGCTCTTTTGCGAATATGCTGACATGCTCAAAAAGGTATTCCACAGTATCGGAAAATGCAGAGAAGATGAGCAGCTTTTTATTTTCTTCGTTGATTGGATTCTCAATCTTTGTGGTTATCAGGCGCAATAACTCTTGGAGTTTTGAATCATGTTCCGGCGTTATATCTGCTATCATAAGCCGCAGCAGTTCCAGAATCTCCGCGTCCAACATTAGATCGCTGCGCCATGAAACATAGTCCATATCAGCAAGGTCAATGCGGCGCTTCTTTCCATAGGTAAAGAAATCGGTGTTCTGGTCGTCGTAATCAAAGTCGTTCTCGGACAACTCGGTAACGTCAATGTTCCCGGTATTCCCGTCTTCATAGGCGTTTATGCTTGCGATAGTGCTGTCTATGAGTTTCTTTATACGTTCAACTGTCAACCGGAAAGAATAGACTGAGCTTTCAAGCCGCTTTAGCAGATTCGTCGTCATTAGCGAGAGCATACCGCGCTCAAGACCGGTTATGCGGAGAACATCGCCCTTGTTTTCAGGGTCGTTTATGTACTTATCTCTCTTGCTCGGATGAACAAACGCCATCGGTGTATACACGGCTAAGGTTAGCTTGCTGAGTTCGCTGTATATTTCATTGTAATTGATAGCGTTCGGCAAGTCTGTCAGGCTCGGACGCTTGGATATTGGCTTCAGCCGTTCAGGAAATGCTCCGATTTCGCCCATATCATAATACTTCTCAATATGTTTTCGTGAACGAGCGATTGTCACGCTGTCAAGCACTTCAAAGAAGTCGAAATCAAGCATTTTCAACAAATCTGCAGTAGAACGTTTTTCCGGCGGCAAGTTGCTCCATGAATTGAAAACCCGCTGTGCTGCGCGGAATATCTCGTCAATCGGCTTTCCGGTATTCAATTTTTCATTTATCAGCGAAGGCGTCCCCTCATATGCAAGCGCAAGCTGGTTTCTTAGATCCGTGAATCTATTATTAACGGGAGTGGCCGAGAGCATCAGAACTTTGGTCTTAACACCGGGGCGAATGACACGATTCAGAAGCCGTAAATAACGGTTCTCTCGCATATCTTCGCCGGATACCTCACCGCCGTTGCGGAAGTTATGCGACTCGTCAATTACAATGAGATCGTAGTTCTCCCAATTCAGCTTGTCGAGATCGATGTTGCCGGAGAATCCATGTTCGCGGGACAGGTCTGTGTGGAACAATACGTCGTATCTCAATCGGTCAGCAGCAATGGGGTTATTCTTGTAATTTTCACGGAAAGTGCGCCAGTTATCAGCCAGCTTTTTCGGGCAAAGCACAAGGACATTGCGGTTGCGGTTCTCATAATACTTAATGACTGCCAAGGCTGAGAACGTCTTTCCGAGGCCCACGCTGTCCGCAAGGATACAACCGTTGAACTGTTCCAACTTGCTTATTATAGCAAGCGCCGCATCCTTTTGGAACGAGTAGAGCATATTCCAAATCATGCTTTCTTTGAAGCCTGTTGCCTCGTTTGGCAGGATATCTTCCGTTATGTCATCTAAGAATTCATTGAAGATATTATAAAGCGTAAAGAAGTAAAGGAAGTCCGCAGGGTTTTCTTTATAAGCTGCAGTGATGCTGTCTATGACCTGCTCAGTGACATCCTGCAGCTTTCCCGTGTCGCACCACACCGCGTCGAACAGCCGGACAAACTCACTGCTTGAGGGGGACTCAAAGCGTGTCATCATATTGTAGCTGTTATTACCCCTCTCACAGCCAATGTCCACGGTTGTAAATCCGCCAAGCGGCATATAGGTTATCTGGTCGTCCGCTGTGATTACGTTAAGAAAGCCACTCATATTCTCGCTGGTCGTGTTTGACATGAATCGGACTTTCCTGCGAATCCAGTCGGCGCATTCTCGGGCTACGGCTTTCTGTGAAAGCTCGTTGCGGAGCTTTATCTCAAACTCAGTGCCATACAAACATCTCTCACGGTTCAGGCGAGGGATATAGAATTCACGTTTTGTCTTGGGTGCTTTCTCGGTTACAAAGGAAGGTGATGTAAAGATAAAGCGAAGCTCGTCAATGCTTTCAAGCTGCGTCTTCAAGGTCTGGTAGGCATAAATAGAGAAGCAGGCGGCGGCTATCGACAGCTTGCTACCTTTTTGGATTGTCACCGCAAGGTCGTCCCGCACGGTTTTATTTACATTGTCAAATACTTGCATACCGCTACCTCATGCCTGAACAGGGCAGACACATAGGTCAGCCCTACTTTGAGCCTTTGTTAATGTCTGCGCTTTTCCCGCTGTGAACCCATTCGTCTACTTCAGAAATTTTGAACCGCCATAGCCGACCGATTCTGTGTGCAGGAATCTCGCCTTTCTTGATCCATAAGCGAATTGTGTCTTTGTGAACTTGTATATGCTCCGCGATTTCTTCGAGACTTGACCATTTTTCGGTTTCTGTTGACATTAAACCAAACCGCCTTCCATCGGCATGTGTTGCTCCATTATCATTTCTGCTCATTAAAACACATTTTCGTGAAATTCACAATAGGTAAACGTGTTTTAATATGAATGAGCATACAAAAGAGAGCATTAAGAACTCCTGATCTGAGTAATGCGAAGATTTTTCTATACAAAGCCATTGTAACAAAACAGAGACTGTTTATAGAGAAAATTCGCAGATATTGCCCATACTTTAGGCTGCTCTGCGAATTAGTTTTTCGATATGGTGAAACTGCTCAACAATACTTGTAAGACCTTCAAAAATGCTTGCATCTCTTACTTCCACGATGTATTATAATCAATGAAATAAACGGATATGCAACAGCAAAAATGATAACTATTGATTATCAGGGAGGAAAGACTAATGGCGCAAGACTTGTCGATCACCAGCATCATTGAGACTGCAGCGAAGTTGCCACTTGTTCGGATTGACCGTTCTGATTTCCTAACAAAGAACCTCAGTAGTATGTGTACTCCACAGCAATTGCAAAAGGCATTATCCGACGGTACTCTTCATGCTAATATCCCGGTTGCTATTCTGGACAGTCTAGCAAATGCGGTAATTAATGCAGAAACAATAAAGGTAACCTCGATATCAACAGTAGCCGGAATACCCGGCGGATTTGCAATGGCGGCTACCATCCCTGCAGATATAGCACAGTTTTATGGATTCATCATACGTGTTGCACAGGAGTTGGCTTACATATACGGCTGGGAGGAGATTTTTACCGAATCTACCGAGTTTGATGTAAGGACAGAATCCCAGCTTGTCTTGTTCATCGGCGTGATGTCCGGAGTAGGAGCTGCGAACAAAGTAGTAGCAAAGCTATTTGGCGAGACGGCGATGAAGGCTGTTGCAAAAAGGGTTACGGCAAAAGCGCTCACTAAAACATGGTATTACCCGATAACTAAAAAAATAGCTTCGATGCTAGGTCAAAACATGGTAAAAGCAACATTTGGAAGAGGAGTATCAAAAGTCGTGCCTGTGATCGGCGGAGTTATCTCAGGTGGTCTTACATTGGCTACTTTTAAGCCTATGGCGCACAAGCTCAAGAAACACCTATCAAAAATGGCTAATATGTCACCGGAGGAATATGCCGAGTATGAAGCCACCATTGACATTGACACAGAAGACATCGAGGTCGATATCGATATCAACGACGAGGAAATCTTCGATATTTCTACAAACACATGGTCGTGTGAATGCGGTGTAGAGAACAAAGGCAAGTTCTGCACGTATTGCGGAAAGGCAAAACCTGCCGGTATCCCACAATACAGATGCGACAAATGTGGTTGGGAACCGGATGATATGACCAAACCACCGAATTTCTGCCCTGAATGCGGAGACCCGTTTGACGAGGGTGACATAGTGCTAGAGTAGAATACAAGGGGGCTTTATTGTGTTTAGTGAGAAAATATACAGTGATACCATATTAATAAATACATTCTTCAGTAAAAACTGGTAACTATCTTAAAATCTCTCTAATAGATACAATGTCTTCTTTGCGAAATCTAAAGCATGCTCCTCGTAGTTCATCATAAATAACCATAGTATTTTCTTCGGCATCCTTATCCTTATGAAAAACATTTGTTTCGACCACGGTAACCTCGCCCTCAAACATTTTTCCGATGTTGCTGACGATCTGTACAGTTTTTCCATAGAATTGTTTGAAATCTGTGATGAGTCTACTCTGAGCATTGTCTGTTTGTGTTTCTCCAGAATATCCTAATTCCCAATCTCTGTGCTTCTGAAACGCTTCTTCAGATACAAAAATCTCAAGTCTTGATATGTGATTTTCATATCCACACTTTAGACAAGCCCATAAATCATTATGGTCGTCAAAACCTGGTTGGGCGCATAAATAATCTCCGCAATTGTCGCAATTCCATCCAACCCCAGGATATCTATCAGCTTTCTTCCTCTCTGCGTGGACAGGCGACATTCTGATTTTTATTGTTTTTTTCGTAATACTGCCAGTTCCTTCCAGTATTCTGAGTGCCATACCAGTCGGGTCTTCAACGATTTCCCAATTTGAACAAGGCTTATGATATTCGTGAAAGCTCGCTTTCTCTGCTGCTTCATCCAGCGATTGATATACTACGTCGCTGTTCATATCGCACATTAGGTATGAGGTAAACTCTTCGTCATCAATTATCCCTTCATATTCGGGCTTGTCGGCAGAACATGGCCAGTAATAATGTCTTCCATGGGTAAGCCCGAATAAGCCTGTGGTTTCGCCGACGTATTTCACAACCGACCAATTTTCTTTCACATTTCGTTTTTTTATATCTGCTTTGTATTTGAGTATTTTTCGTCCTAAAATGTTGAGCTGCCCATCCGAAATCCCAAGCATCAAAATGTATTCGTCAAGACAGTCGTCGAATTCCTCATAGCTTTCATATCCGTATGGTATCACGCTTGCACCATCAGGTAGCATAGCTCCGATCTCGTTTTCCATCTCAACATCATAGCTAAAGACCTCGCCGCCGTTTCCCCGGCAATACGGGAGGATATCGTATTTTTCGTGCTCTATTGGAATATATGGCATTTTATTGCGCTCCTTACATTAGACATTTTTCACCATCCGTACTGATAATAAATTTTCTATTATAGCCGCAATATTGACTGATAGTCGAGAATATCGGAATACGTAACCTTACAGTTGTCGATAAAACCCAACCCTGAGTCTACTGCAATAACTAGGTATTCTATCAGTACCGTCGTTTCAAGGTCAGAGATCCATAGAGAGAAGTCCGCCCACGCTAAAAAACTCATTAGCGTGGGCTTGACATACAGTTGGTGCGCGAGGCGGGACTTGAACCCGCACGTACGTATTGTACACTAGAACCTGAATCTAGCGAGTCTGCCAATTCCACCACTCGCGCATCTCCGGCCCGCCCTGCTAACCATGCGGCATATGCAGATATGGCAACGAGCCTACGTCAGTATACCAAGAACAGTATTTTATTGTCAAGCATAACTTGCGCTCATTTGCGCCCGTTTATGACTTGCGCCCATTTGCGCCCGTTCAAAGCAATTTTGTCCCTGTTTTGTTCCTCCACGGCTTGACATCGCACACTCAAATCCTATAAAATGACAGCAGATCGCAATCAGCGTATGACAGGGGTGGTGCTGTGTATAATATAGGATTTGACTACGAAAAATATCTGCAAATGCAATCGGCAAAAATCCGCGAAAGAATCGGGATGTTTGAAAACAAACTTTATCTCGAGTTTGGCGGCAAACTGTTCGATGACCAACACGCAGCCCGTGTCCTGCCGGGCTACATGCCCGATACAAAAGTGGACCTCCTGGTCACGCTGGCCGACATGGCAGAAATCGTCATCGCAATAAACGCATCGAACATCGAATCGAGCAAATCGGTCGGCGATTCGGGCGTGTCATATGACGACGATGTTCTCCGGCTCATCGACGAGTTCCGAAAAAGAAACCTGCACGTCGGCAGCGTCGTTATCAGCCAATACCTCGGGCAGCCCGCTGCAGACAGATTTAAGACATATCTCGAAAGCCTCGGCATAACGGTTTATGTCATGCATTATATTCCCGGTTCTCATTATCCGTCTGATATCCAGCTCATCCTCAGCGATAAAGGATATGGCAACAACGATTACATCGAGACGACGCATCCGTTGGTCGTCATTGCGGCGCCGGGCCCCGGCAGCGGCAAAATGGCAGCATGCCTATCGCAGCTATATCACGAACACAAACGAGGCATCAAAGCAGGGTATGCAAAATTTGAAACGTTCCCTATATGGAACAGGCCGCTGAGGCATATGATTCATTACGCATATGAGGCCGCAACGGCTGATCTTGACGACGTCAACATGATTGACCCGTTCCACCTCGAAGCATATGGCGTCTCTGCAGTCAGCTACAACCGCGATATTGAAGTATTCCCCATACTCAACGCTATGTTCAAGCGTATATGGGGGGTGAGCCCATACAGATCGCCCACTGACATGGGCGTGAACATGGCCGGTTTCTGCATCACAGATGATGAAGTGTGCGCAGAAGCATCAAAACAAGAGCTGATACGCCGCTATTTCAACACTCAGCTCGATTTCGCAAAGGGCAATGTACAAAAATCCGCAGTGTCAAAACTGGAGTTGCTGATGAACAATGCCGGCCAGACGCCCGAAGAGAGGCCCCCCGTGATGCCCGCGCTGGAGAAGGCTGATCTGACAGGCGGCCCTTGCGTCGCGATTGAGCTGCCTGACGGCATGATCTTGACCGGAAAGACCTCTGACTTGCTTGGCGCGTCATCGGCTGCGCTGCTCAATGCCCTGAAGCATATTGCCGGCATCGACGACAGGGTGCCTCTCATTTCCCCTTCTCTTATCGAGCCCATTCAAAAGCTGAAAGTCGGATATCTCGGCAATGAAAACCCGCGGCTGCATACGGACGAGGTGCTCATCGCTCTTGCAATCAGCACCGCCACGAACCCTACTGCCGAAATCGTGCTGGAACAGTTGCCGAAGCTCAGATTTTCCGAAGCGCATTCCAGCGTTATTCTCTCGCAAGTCGACATAGGCGTGTTCAGGCAGCTTGGCATTAACATCACTTGCGAGCCCGTATACCAAAACAAGCGTCTATTCCACAGGAATTAGACGCTTGCATGCCTACGAAACATAGCCCCGGAACAACTCCGGGGCTTTTTCCTATCTTATTGCCAAGCGAACAAATCAGCTATTTCGATAGAGTCGTATTCTGATGTGTATTCAGGCGCAAGCATATCTCTCCATAATAATATTTGGGAGTTAAACAACGATGTTGCGGTCAAATAGCGCAGCGGGCTGTAATCATTTTGCATATAATTCGCAAACGGTATGGCATCATAATCTATTGGCAACCTGTATATGATATGATACCCATAATCGCTCTCGACTAGGCCGCTGTATGAGCCGATATCGAGAGCTGCGCACGCTTCAGTAAAAGATGGCACCATGTCTCCGGGCTGGAACAGATAGCCATCCGGATACGACTGTAAGCCGCCCGAATCATCGCTGTATTCGAGCATGAGTTCATCAAAGAATGAATCAAAATCGTTTCCGTTGTAGCTGTTGAGGCTGGCCAATATTGATTCCGCTTCTGCTTTTGCCGCACCCTCGTCGTCGTCTTGTTTTAAGCAAAGGATATGCTTTGCCATCAGAAATCCATCCATTGACGTATAATCAGCTAGGTCTTCATCGGACATCAGTTCGCCGTTTTCCCCGTATAATTTGTTAAACGTGGCATTCGCCAGATAACTGGTGTCGCATAAGTATTTATATAATTCGAGAGTGCGGCAGCCATTTTCCTCCCATAATACGCGCAGGAAGTCTTCCTCGCTGCCTACCGAGTCAATAGCATTTTGCATATCGTTTTGTAAGACTA
>WRNV01000093.1 GCA_009776445.1 Oscillospiraceae bacterium
GGGTTCGAGGTTTTAACAAGCGCAAATATGGCTTTATCGTACTTGACCGCAGTTTCGATGAATGGTTTGATTCCATCAGAGCCAAAGTAAGCGTTCACCGTAAGAGCATCGACATCAAACGGGCGTAGTTCCGCGCCGCCGACTTTGACCGAGCCAAGATATGCGGCGCTATATGCCTCGGCGGTAGTTCCAATGTCGTTGCGTTTTCCGTCGCAAATTACATACATGCCTCGTGATTTCGCGTAGTCGCATGTTTTCTTCAGCACTAATACGCCTTCCGGGCCAAGCGCTTCATAATATGCTGACTGCGGTTTTACTGCCGGTACGATATCGCATAGCGCGTCAATGATACCTTGACTGAATTCAAAGACTGCTGCGGCAGCGGCTTCGAGAGTATCTCCGTTTGAAGCTATATACCTTTTTAACATATTCGGCGGTATGTATTTGAGCGCCGGGTCAAGCCCTACAACTGTAGGGTTTCGCATTTTATCGATCTTATCCTGTAATCTGTCAAATGACATGTTCTACACTCCCTTTTTCTGTGAATTGGCGCACCACGCGTTGTGATTATATACCAATTTGCCTCGTGATATCGTATATAAAACTCTGCCGCGCAGACTCATCCCAGCATACGGCGTGTTGCGAGCCTTTGATTTGAACTGGTTCGGATCCACTGTCCACACCCCATCCGGATCAAAAATCACTATATCCGCCACGCTGCCAACCGCAAGTGTTCCGCCCTCTATTCCCAACATGCGCGCCGGGTTTGTCGACATCAGCGCAATGATTCTTTCCATACTCAACTCGCCGGTATGGTACAAAAACTTCAGCGCGAGGGCTAGTGAGGTTTCAAGTCCGATCATACCGCTAGGTGCCTCCGTAAGCGGCAGGGATTTTTCTGCTTCGGAGTGTGGCGCATGGTCTGTAGCTATCGCATCGATCGTACCATCAGCAAGTCCACGGATGATAGCGGCGACATCTTCAGCGCTCCGAAGTGGTGGGTTTACTCGGGCAAGTGCTCCCTTCGTTAAGACATCATCCTCGGTCAGGGTGAAGTATTGCGGGCATGTTTCAGCCGTGATCGTAGCGTCTGCGGCTTTCATCCTGCGTATAATTTCGACTGAACCGGCAGTGCTGACATGCGCAATATGCACCCTCGCGCCTGTTTCGGCTGCCAGCAACGCGTCGCGAGCAACCATTATCTCTTCTGCTATCGCCGGTCGCCCAGGAATCCCAAGTTTGCTTGATACCGCTCCTTCGTTTACCGCAAAATCTTTAACCATCTCAGCATCTTCACAATGGCTGATTATCATTAGTCCACACTTGCTCGCCAATTGCATTGCCCGTCGCGCCAACCCAGCGCTTTCGATAGGATTGCCATCGTCGGACAGCGCGACCGCCCCGGCAGCTTTCAGTTGCTCGAAGTCCGTCAGTTCCCCGCCTTTTTGGCCAATAGTGACTGCGCCATATGGCATCACTCTTATTGGCGTCGTTTTTGCCTTATCAACGATATACTCAATGACCTCCGCCGAATCCGCAACCGGAGATGTATTAGGCATACAGCAGCATGTCGTCACGCCCCCAGCCGCCGCCGCCGCCGCGCCAGTCAATATATCTTCTTTATACTCGAAGCCCGGATCACGAAAATGCGTATGCATATCAACAAGGCCTGGGGCAATGACTAGCCCGGAAGCATCAAGTACAGTAGTTTCACAGGACTCGGTTATACTTTCGGCAATCAAGGAAATTTTGCTGTTCTCTATCAGAATATCAGTTGATCTTTCAGACGACCCGCAAACATGTCCACCTTTAATTAGAAGCATGATCCTCCCTCATTTGTTTGCTATTTGCATAACATATTATACAGAAGCAAAGCGCTATGAGCAAGTATGGGTGTGATTTTAAGTTGTGGACGTAACACGCTGTATGTTATAATCAAACGCAAGGTGAAGTGACGATGTTCAAACTGCTATGTAAACAAGGCCGCGCGCGAAGAGGCGAAATTACAGTAAACCATGGCGTTGTTCAAACACCCGTGTTCATGAACGTTGCGACGCAGGCCGCAATTAAGGGCGCTCTATCGAGCCAAGACCTTACAGACGTAGGTTGCCTGGTCGCGCTGTCAAATGCATATCATCTTCATATCCGTCCAGGCGACGAGCTTATCCGCTCGCTAGGAGGCCTACATAGGTTTATGGCTTGGAGCGGCCCTGTGCTTACCGATAGCGGCGGATTCCAGATTTTTTCCCTGGCTGGGCGCCGAAAAATCACGGAGGAAGGCGTCGCGTTCCAATCTCATGTTGACGGGCGGAAGATTTTCATGTCCCCGGAAGATAGCGTTCGAATACAGTCAAATCTTGGATCCGATATTGCTATGGCTCTTGACGAATGTATGAAGATTCCAACGCCGCGCGATTATGCGCAGCATTCTTGCGACAGGACGCTGCGTTGGCTTCTACGGTGCAAAGAAGAGCTTGAGCGCCAGAACCGCGCCCCGAATGTTGTAAACCCGGGACAGATGCTTTTTGGCATCAATCAGGGCGCCCTATTCGAGGATATCCGTGTTGCTCATATGAAGCAAATCGCGGAACTTGATTTGCCCGGCTATGCCATAGGCGGTTTGGCGGTCGGCGAAACGACGAGGCAAATGTACAATATGATCGGGATCGTCGAAGAACATATGCCTGAGGATCGCCCTAGATACTTAATGGGCGTAGGAACGCCCCAAAACATCGTTGAAGCAGTCGCCCTCGGAATCGATTTTTTCGACTGCGTTATGCCCGCGAGAAATGGACGGCACGGACACCTATACACGTGGAACGGGAGGATCAACCTTAACAACGAAGTTCATAGTTGCGACAACGCGCCAATTGACGGTAATTGCTGCTGCCCTGTTTGCCAAACATATTCCCGAGCGTATATCCGCCACCTTTTCAGAGCCGGGGAAATGCTTGCAAAGCGGCTGGCTGTACTGCATAATTTGTTTTTCTACAATACACTTATGGAGCGCATACGTGACGCGATAGAAAAAAACGAATTTGACGCGCTCAGACGACAAGTTAACAGTTTCAGCTAGTAGAGGCCTACCTGGGACGATGGGCAGACCTCTACCAAAGTATTTCTCCGTCGATAGAAACCTTTATATTATTCTAAGCGTGATACTGTCAAGCAACTGGTTTTCCGAACTATAGAGCATTAGCGTCACTTGCCCGGTATATTTGTTTTTATTGATGCTAACAAGCCCATTGGTATTTACCGTGGCCAACATTGACTCAGCAATCACCCATTTAATCCCCGTGGTGACCATAGTTTTATCATACAGCGCGTAAAATTGCGCAGTACTCCCAATTGTCAGCGATACATTGATCGGTGCCGGTTCAAAATTCCAATCGTAAATCTTATAGCCGTTTGAAGGCTCCGGTATCCACTTTGCGAACAAGATGTGGTCGGACGCGTTGGCTACGATGGTTGCATCTGTCACCGCGTCTCCGCTGCAAGCTGCGTCACAATACCAGCCGTCGAATATAAAGCCATCGCGACTGATCTCTGCAAGATCGCCATATGTATCGTCTAATATCACTGTTATGCTGCTCGGCGTCGGTCCTTTCACATTTATGTCGGTAGTGTTCGGGTCAAACGTTACTTCTACCGACGTCTTTGGTGAATCAACCCACTGGGCATATACTTGTGTGTCGCGGTCTACTATCGTAGTTGCTGTAAAGATTGTACCTGTACCGTCCTGCTCCGTATTCCATTCAATGAAGATATGGTCGTTCCATTGTACGGTAGGCATATCGCCCGCCTCTATAGCAAATCCTTCCGCTACATAGCGCGTCTGTTGGTTGGGTGTTCCACCGTTGCCATTAAACGTAACTATATAGAATTTTGGATCTACGTTACTGTCAAAGAATAAGATCGTGGGTTCGCTGGCTATAAACTTTTTATAATCACCGTAATACAAACTATCCCCGCTGTAATCGACGTCGCCTTTATATCTGACATAAATTGTAAAGGCTTCGTATATGACTGGCGGGTAGCCCCCATAATAAACGACGCCGTCATACGACCACTCCATAGCGGCTGGGTTGTAACCTACGATCTCTCTGGTGGTAAAATCTGCGGTCACATTAGGCTTCGGGCGCTGTATATGCATTTTGAATGTACCAGGGCTTTCGATATAGTAGTAGTTATTGTCCATCATCTCATATGCAACCGCCTGCACGTAATAAATTCCGGTCGCGATAAAGTTTGTTGATCTGAATAACCCATCAAGCGCATAATCGAAACCAAACATATCCAAATCGAGCATATCAAGCCCATTTACCGGCATAAAATAAAACTCAATTACATCAATACTCTGTCCGGGATCTATATCCATTGTTTTCATTGTCATAAAGTCTCCGCTTGAGAGCTTAGCGGAGAGCAAGCCGCCGACGCCGGGGCTATTGTTAATATACATTGCTCCTAGCATATCAAACGCGCCATCTTCTGTTTTGTATAATGTGTTGCAGTATTTATTAAATATAACCACGCCATTTTCGAATCCGTTTACGCTTTTCCCAAAATACAACCGCTCTTGGTCAAATCCATAAGAAAGCGGATCATAATTATAGGGCGCGACACGCCCATCAAATGATATTTCCATTGCAAACGTTCCGACCGCGAGTTGTTGCCCAATAAGACTATTATGCTGGATTTGCACCGTAGCGGTAATCATTCTGGTATAGGGATCCTGGGTGACAAAAGTGATAACTCTGGTGTTTTCGTCGGCAATTAATAAATTGTTGTTGTCTATAAGAGGAAAATGGTCCAGTTTTACTTCAGGAAACGCCGCCGCTGATGATAACAAAATCCAGGCTACGATAAGAACTGCGAGCATAAAAAATAAGCGTTTAATATGTTTCATAATTTATACTTCCTTTCATACAAATAGCATATAAACCTTGTAATTTCAGTATATCAGGGAAGGCACTTTTGTCAATAAACGTTTGATGTTTATTAATATACCTAAACTTGGCTATAACTAAGCGACGCTCATTACTTAATCATCATTGAACCCTGAATTTACGCTAAATTAATCCTATTAAGGCAAATTAACATTTTTAAAAGTTTGTGTACTAATGCCGATAACAGTAACTGTGTACTAGCTTTCCAACGCTAAATACGCGTTTATGAACCCATCAATTTCGCCGTCCATGACGGCGTTAATATTACCGCTTTCAAAACCGGTACGATTATCCTTAACAAGTGTGTACGGCATAAATACATATGAGCGTATCTGGCTTCCCCACTCTATCTTCATCTGCTCGCCTTTGATATCGCTGATTTTGTCTAAATGCTGCCGTTCTTTGATCTCTATTAGCTTTGAACGCAACATACGCATCGCTACCTCGCGGTTTTGATGCTGACTGCGTTCCATCTGGCAGGCTACTACTATCCCTGACGGGATATGCGTTAAGCGGACTGCGCTCTCAGTTTTGTTCACGTGTTGGCCTCCGGCGCCTGACGATCTGTAGGTGTCCATCTTCAAGTCCTCTGGCCGTATGTCTATTTCAACATCGTCTGAGATAAGAGGAGTAACTTCCACCGCCGCGAATGACGTGTGTCTTCGGCCTGAAGCGTCGAACGGCGATATTCGCACCAGCCTGTGTACGCCGCCTTCGCTTTTCAGGTATCCGTACGCGTTCTCACCCTCGATTTCTATCGATGCAGACTTCATTCCGGCTTCCTCCCCGTCAAGCCAGTCAAGTACTCTGTAAGTCATTTTGTGCCGTTCGGCCCACCGCGTGTACATGCGATATAGCATAAGCGCCCAATCCATAGCTTCGGTACCACCCGCGCCTGCGTGAAACGTCATCATAGCACCTCGGTTGTCGTATTCGCCCGAGAGTAACGTTTGAAGCCGTGCTGCTTCAAGCGCCTCTTTATATATCTTGTACTCCTGCGTTAATTCTGGCAGCAGGCTTTCATCGTTCTCCTCTATCGCCATTTGGCAAAGCGTCATAAGATCGCTTAAACCTTCAGTAAGTCTGCTGAAGTTTTCGCTCTTGGTCTTAAGTTGCTTTATCCTTTGCAACGCTTTTGACGAATTTTCGAGGTCTTGCCAAAACCCGTCGCGCGCGCTTTCATCTTCCAGCTCGCGTAATTCGTCGGCTCCCTCATCAAGCTTCATCGCCTGTTTAATGTTTTCAAGGATAGGACTCAGGCTGCCTATTCTTCGTTTATATTCGTCAAATTCTATCATTTGTCGCAGAACGCTCCTTTAAACCAAGACAGGTTCCATTATCCACAACAATCAAGCGGTGCGCAATACCGTCACAACCAGTTGCGGGTTATTGAAAATACGCGGTATGCCCGTGTGGTTTCCCAATCCGCGTGATACTACCATATTCGTTTCGCTGATCGAATAAACCCCGCTTGTATACTGGGGGAACCAATCGCGTTGCTGACCAATAAGCCCGTCAGTGAACGGAAGCCTTATTATCCCACCGTGCGCGTGCCCGCTAATCACAAGATCGACGCCCAAAACGCTGTAGAGTGGTAGATGGATATTCCTATGCTCTAGAACTATGAGGAAGTCGCCACCTTCCGCTTCGGATACCCTTTTTATAAATTCATGTGGTTTTATCATATCAGCCGGCCCATTTGGGTCGTCTACCCCGGCGAGAATGATCGTACTGCCTCCCGACTCCAGTAGTGTGTGTTTATTTCTAAGTATGTGTACGCCACACTCTTCGAGCAACGTAAACAATGGGCGGATAAGGCCGCTGTCCCAATCGTGGTTGCCGGTGATATAGTACACTGGTGCTATTGGCGTAAGGGCATCAATCAGCGTCCGGGTTATTTCCAGCTTTGTTTCCGTTTCAATATGTCCATAACCGTCTATTAAGTCTCCGGTTATAGCTATAATATCCGGTCGCGTAGCTTTGACTTTCGCGATAAGACGTTCATTATCGTCTCCAAATACAACACAATGTATATCTGAAAGGACAGCAATACGAAAACCGTCGAAGGATTCCGGCAGGTTTTTGTAGAAAAGCTCATACTCCGTGGTCACGATCCTTGTATTTCCGTCATAAAGGAGTGCTCCCACTATAAGTATAATCAATAAGAGAAGTGTTAGTAGCACTCTAAGCCCTCTTTTTGGTTTCGTCAAATCAGTTCGCTTCCTTGTCTTGCACAAAAACGTGCTTGATATTCGGATCTGTCGTTTGCCTAAATTCGATCTTGAAGCGGTCGATGGACTTTATCATTGCGGAAAGGCTCAGGTATCCGTAATTACGATGGTCAAAATCCGGTTGCTTTTTAAGTATCAAGTTACCAAGCTCCCCCATAAAGACCGCGCCGTTATCTCCGGCGAGGTCTGCTACCGAATCGGCTATAAGCTGCACTATTGCGTCTGGTACGCTCACGCCGCGCTGGCGCACTGGTTGGTGGTATATTTTTTCGCGTTGTTGTGTTTGCGCTTTTTGACCGTTATCCCCGCCATTTTCGCTAACCAAGCCTTCTCGTCCAAGTATTTGCGCTTCCCCTCCTGCGCGTATAACTTCTATATATGTGAATTTATCACATGCTGCAATAAACGCGCTCGGAGTTTTTCTCTCGCCGATTCCTATAACGCGTTGCCCTGCTTCGCGTAGGCGTATCGCGAGTCTGGTAAAGTCGCTATCGCTCGATACAATAACGAAACCGTCGGTCTTTTCAGAGTATAGTATGTCCATGGCGTCAATTATCATAGCTGAGTCGCTAGAATTCTTCCCGGTCGTATAGCTATATTGTTGAATCGGCGTTATCGCGTTCTCCAAAAGCGAATTTTTCCACCCGGAAACTGTTTGGCTCGTCCAATCACCGTAGATCCGCTTAATTGTAGGCGTGCCATATATAGCTATTTCTTCCATAATGCTCTTAATACAGTTGCGTGGTACATTCTCCGCGTCAACAAGCACCGCCAGTCTCAAATTATTCAAATCAAGCGCGTTGTTCGTCATAGTTTCACCTCTTATACTTATTGTATCATGCTTTTTTCAATCGCGCAACAGCGCGACAGACTGCGTCCGTAGGCTGAAGGTAACTGGTGTTACTGTTCAGTTGGCATCCAAAAACACAGGTTGGTTACAGACAACGCACTGGTACAACGGTGAAAACTTGTATTACTATCCAAAACTTGTGTGCGGAGCCTGTAACCATTGCGAGTTTTTGGATACCCTCTGAACAGTTAGCTGAAGAAAAGGCGGCCGCCGGCTGCCTTTTCTTCGAATATCCGCGCTATGACGCGCTGTGTTTTTATTTCGGTTCGTACATTTCCTTCTGTTTGACTAACAGGTCGTAGCGGCCCGTAGCTTCCTTTTCCGCCGTCGCGAACAGCTCCTTCGCGCGCTCCGGGAAAGACAACGTCAGCGAATTGTAGCGCACCTCGCCCATTAAGAAATCGTTGTAGCTCTGAGACGGCGCTTTGTTATCGAGTGTCAGAGGGTTCTTGCCCTCCGCCGTGCGACGCGGGTCGAAGCGGAACATATTCCAGTACCCGGCTTCCACAGCCATCTTCTCGCGCTCAATGGATTTACCCATGCCGGCTTTCAGCCCATGCGCGATGCAAGGCGCGTAAGCTATGACCAATGAAGGGCCGTCGTAGTTCTCCGCTTCAATTATAGCGTTGATGGCCTGCTGGTAGCTTGAGCCAATTGCGATTTGCGCAACGTACACATAGCCATAAGCCATGGCTATCTGCGCGAGATCTTTTTTCTTTATCGGTTTCCCTCCGGCGGCAAACTGCGCCACTGCTCCTGTTGGCGTCGCCTTTGAGGCCTGGCCGCCTGTATTTGAGTATACCTCGGTATCGAACACGAACAGATTGATGTTCTCACCCGACGCCATGACATGGTCAAGCCCGCCATAACCAATATCATACGCCCAACCGTCCCCGCCAAAGGCCCAAACAGACGGTTTCACGAACAGATCCTTGTCGGCGAGCAACTCGCGCGCCGTGCCGCACAGGGGGCATTTGCAGTGTCTTTTTTCAGTATCGAAGTGTTGCTCGAACATTTCGGGCCTGCCATTCTTCCAGCCCTCTATTTCTTCGTCGGTGAATGTGGAACCCCACTCTAGCGCTTCTTCTAACTCGCGTGAAGCTATCTTAGATTTTTCGCCGTCGTCCTTTACCTCCAACCACTTTATCGCAGCCGCGCGTATCGGGGATTCGGCGGCGAGCCATTCGAACTTTAGTATTTTCTCTACATTCTCGACAACTCGCGCCCTCCGCTGTTTCATAGCCATAGCCATACCAAGCCCGAATTCCGCGTTGTCTTCGAATAGCGAGTTCGACCAAGCCGGGCCGCGCCCTTCGGCGTCCGTCCTGTATGGCGTTACAGGAGCGCTACCACCCCAGATCGACGTGCAACCAGTGGCGTTAGCGATGAGCATCCTATCGCCAAAAAGTTGAGTGACTAGCCGCGCGTAAGGCGTTTCCCCACACCCGGCGCAAGCTCCCGGGAATTCGAGGTACGGCTGCGTGAATTGCGAACCCTTTACCGTATTCATCTTAAACCCGGTTTCCTTTAAAGTCACCTTGTCCAGCGCGTAATCAAAATATTTCTGCGAAGGCGCAGCATCGTCGATCGGTATCATTTCGAGGGCTTTGTTCTTTGCCGGGCAGACATTCGCGCACGAACCGCAGCCCATGCAGTCAAGAACTGACGGGATTATCGCGTATCTATAGTTTTCATTGCCCTTACCGAGCATTTTTACGGTATTTAAACCTTCGGGCGCAGCTTCAAGTTCCGCCTCGTCGAATACAAATGGGCGAATTACGGAATGCGGGCAAACGAACGAACACTGGTTGCATTGGATGCAATTTTCGGGTTTCCAGCGCGGCGCTTCTGTGTTTATGGCGCGTTTCTCGTAATACGACGTCCCTGATGGGATCAGCGATCCGCACTCGGTATCCAGGAACGCCGAAACGGGCAACTCTTCGCCTTTCATACGATTCATCGTCTCCATAACGTTTTCAACGTATTTCGTGACGCTCTCACTTCCCTTGACTTCCTGAACGGCCTTGTTGTCTGGCTCTGGGTTTTTCCATGAGTCGGGGACTTCTATTTTGACAACATTAGCGACACCTTTGTCGATAGCCGCGTAGTTCATCTGGAGTATAGCCTCGCCCTTCCTTCCGTACGTTTCCTGAATCGCCTCTTTCATATACTTGACCGCGTCGTCTATCGGCAATATATCAGCCAACTTGAAGAACGCGGCTTGGAGGATCGAGTTGATCCTGCCGCCAAGCCCAAGCTCTTTTGCTATCGCCACCGCGTCGCACGCATAGAGCTGGATATTGTTTTCCGCGATGTATTTCTTGGCTGCAGCAGGCAGACGCGCGGTGAATTCGTCAGTATCCCATGCGCAGTTAGCTAGAAATACGCCGCCAGGTTTGATATCCTGCACCAAGTCGAACTTTTCCAGGTACGCGGGGACATGGCAGGCGAC
This sequence comes from Oscillospiraceae bacterium, assembly GCA_009776445.1. Lineage (GTDB taxonomy): Bacteria > Bacillota > Clostridia > Oscillospirales > Oscillospiraceae > WRMH01. Next base: position 10,480 of record WRNV01000093.1, read on the forward strand.
AAAATCCGCTTTATTTACGTAATATGTCGATTTGATCGCGCTATCCCCAAAACGGAGGTGACTTATCGTAACACCGCCTGATTTACGTGAGTCGTACTGGAAATATGCCTGTACTTTCAAGTCTGTGTAGTCGCCGATGATTTTTATGGAGTTCTTATTCGCTCCGACTGTTCCGTCCGAGCCTATGCCCCAGAATTTGCATGATTTGATCCCTGCATGCGTCGTGTCCGGGTTTTCGTTCATTGGCAGTGAAAGATGTGTCACATCGTCCACGATGCTTATTGAGAAATTATTCTTTGGCTCTTCAGCCTGGATGTTCCTGAACGCGGAAATGACCGCCGAGGGCGTCGTGTCCTTGCTCGCGAGTCCATAGCGTCCTCCAACGACCTTTATTCTTTTTCCCTTTAGCGCTGTAGAAACATCCAAGTAAAGTGGTTCCCCGACGCCGCCCGGTTCCTTCGTACGGTCGAGCACGCCTACGGTTTCCGTCGATTCAGGCAACGCGCTAATTAGCCGCTCTACAGAGAACGGCCTATAAAGGCGGACTTTCACGAGTCCGACCTTTTCGCCCCGCGCATTGAGATAATCCACTACCTCTTCGATTGTATCGACTATTGAACCCATGGCTATAAGGACAGCTTTGGCATCTGGGGCGCCATAGTAGTTAAAAGGCTTGTAATCGGTTCCGGCTTTTTCGTTTACTTGACCCATACATTGCTCTACGACTTCCAACAGGTTCGTATAGACGGGATTGCATGCTTCACGAGCTTGGAAGAAGATGTCTCCGTTTTGTGCCGATCCGCGCAGTATGGGGTGAGCCGGAAGGTTGGCGCGCGTACGGAACCTCTCGAGCGCCTGTCTGTCAAGCATAGAGCTAAGTTCGTCAAAATCCCATATCTCGATCTTCTGCATCTCATGTGACGTGCGGAAACCGTCAAAGAAGTGTAAGAACGGCATACTCCCCTTTATTGCGGAAAGATGCGCCACCGCGCCCAAGTCCATAACTTCCTGTGGGCTTGTCGACGCGATCATCGCGAACCCTGTCTGGCGGCACGCCATAACGTCGCTGTGGTCGCCAAAAATGGAAAGCGCGTGTGTCGAGACTGTCCTTGCCGACGCGTGTATTACTGCGGGCATCTGCTCTGCTGCTATCTTATACATGTTCGGGATCATCAGAAGCAGCCCCTGCGACGCGGTGTATGTAGTCGTAAGCGCTCCCGATAGGATCGATCCGTGAACTGCACCGGCAGCCCCTCCTTCAGACTGCATCTCAACCAGGCGGACTGGTTGTCCAAAGATGTTTTTCAGCCCGTTTACAGCCCATTCGTCGGTGTATTCAGCCATTGCGGATGATGGTGTGATTGGGTATATCCCGGCAACTTCCGTAAACGCATACGATACGTGCGCCGCCGCAGTGTTCCCATCCATCGTTTTTAGTTTTCTCGCCATTAGTCATCCTGCCTTTCATAAGTACAAATAATTTAATATATGACATATTGCGCTTGACAATGTGTAAGAATTCAAGCCATTCTACCATCATTTTCAATCCATGTAAATCATAAATTAAGCAATCGCTCTATTTAATATATAGCAATCGCCCTATTTTGTCGTTACACATCGAAGTATCTAACGGGACTAATGAAGAGATTATTGATATGATGACCGCTTTTATGATATGGTTTTTAGCGTTAGTTTTGTCCACAATCCAGTATACGGCGCCAGAAATCAGAAGTGTGTTTTTGTCATATTTGTGGCTTGTGGTTAGTAGACAAGGGTACGATATTCAATGGATTAAACAGGAGGGCGTTATGGTTTCAAAGGTTCGTTCGTTGGGGCTTGGCGGGATAAGCGGGTATGAAGTCTCGGTCGAGTGTTATCTGTCCGGCGGTCTGCCGGTCTTCGATATAGTTGGGCTTCCGGACGCCGCCGTCAAGGAAGCGCGGGAGCGCGTCCGTGCGGCGATTAAGGCATGCGGTATGGTATTCCCTCTGAGTAGGATAACTGTCAATCTCGCTCCCGCCGATACCCGGAAAGCCGGCACGGTGTATGACCTACCGGTCATGCTCGGCATACTTGCGTCATCTGGCAGCATTAAGCCGCTGCCCAACGATTCCGCGTTTTTTGGCGAATTGTCTTTATCCGGCGAGTTGCGCCACGTCCCCGGCGCGCTTCCTATGGCGCTGTGCGCCGGGCGAACAGGCGTGAGGGAGTTGTACGTTCCCGCTGACAACGCGGCGGAGGCTTCATATGCGTCCGACGTCACGGTATATCCGGTGGCGAACGTCCGTCAATTGCTCGATCACCTAAAAGGGATAAAACGGATAGAGCCTTCCATACCGCGCGAACTTGAACCTGATATCACACCGGCGCTCGATTTCTCTGAGGTCAAGGGGCAGGAAAACGTAAAGCGTGCTCTTGAGATCGCTGCGGCTGGAGGCCACAACATCCTGCTCGTCGGACCCCCGGGTGCTGGCAAGAGTATGCTCGCCAAAAGGCTCCCGACTATCCTTCCCGATATGTGCCGAGACGAAATGATCGAAGCGACCGAGATACACTCTGTGGCGGGAATGACAAGCCGCGATAATCCAATTATGTCCACGCGCCCGTTC
>WRNV01000094.1 GCA_009776445.1 Oscillospiraceae bacterium
TATGCAGTATGTAACCGCTTCAAATGGCGCAAAATAATGAATCAGTTGCGTCCGTGGGAAGGTTTTGACGGGCTTCTAAGAGTCATGCAGAAGCACTTAAGTGACTATGTTGAAACAGAAGAAAAATTTGGACACTCAGCAATTGAGTATAAAGAACGAAAAATCGCAACAGCTAAAGAAACAATTAAAATCTTGGAGCGAATGAACAAGCCGGATGAATACTCATTCAGGCGGCGCGAAGAAGTCGATAGCTTATATCCGGATTATAAACAATTAATAACCAGGTATACGTGCGGAGGAGTAGGTATCAGCGGAGATTTCATAGCGCAAGGCATCGGTTGGGTCGGAATAGAGAGTGGTAACAATCCGCGTGAGGGGTATTTTGAGTTTGTCAATGGCAGGTTAGAATTGACAGTTAGTCCTGATCAAACTGAAACAGATATGTTGTTGGTTCAGTTAAGGGAATACCATGAAGACATCAGCGCTGCTTATTTACGTGCTGAACTCGATTCAGAAGATGATTTCGAACGATTGAATAACTTATTAAAAGAAAACTTATATTCGTGGTGGGATTAGTTGACAGGCGTATGGGTATTGGGCACACATCAACATCACACACATCAATCACTCTTGAACACAGTATTATTCATCATGAATACAGAGCTATTTATTGTTCGAATCATTGGTTTGCCTTCCGGCTTTTAGTCCCTCAGCGTATATCGCAAGCTTGTCTACTTCATCTTGCGTCAACCCCTTGAATTCTCCACGACGAAACGTGGTCAGCGCGTCGCCATTGGGCTCTGCCACCATATACACTTGGGGCGGGCTTTGCGCATAGGTACGGGTACGTCCCAAGAGGTAGTCCGTAGTGACGTTGAAATAATCGGCAATCGCGTTCAAAACATCGACAGATGGCATGACGCTTTGATTTCCTTCATATTTACCAACGCTCGAGCGTTCAACGCCGATAGCCGCCGCAAGCTGTTCCTGAGTTATTTTGTGTTTTGCCCGAAGCTCTTTTAGTACCGTTCCAAGCATCTGCATCACGCCTCTCCAAAGTGATTATAATGGATATATTTTGCCATGTAAATAATACTGAATTAAATTCACGATATTACTTGACAACGTGAATACAGTTCGATATAATGCATGTATTAGGTTTTATTGCCTGATAATACAGCCTGTTTTGTCCTATGTGGAGGGTTCAATGCCCTCACGGTGCCATAGACAATGTCTGTTTGGTATGCCGGGCAAAACGGTGAGGCTCCGTAATCGGGGCTAACGACAAGTTGGGGGTTCGATTCCCTCGCCCATAAAACGGGTTCGCTTAATGGTAGAGCGTGTCAAAAGGATTGCGATCTTTGGTCGCCGGGGTACTTCCCCTCCTAATGAAAGAGATGAAAATCTTTACAAAACACATGACGGAAACTGAAAATGTCCTGCATCGGAAACGCAAGATCAAATTTCCCTGCGACGATGGGCTTGCCTGTGGCAAATGGGATACCGCCTGTTTGAACCCTATCCCATAGTTTGTCCTTCGGGGTATCCAAGCCGGATAGGATTTCAAGTAGCTTAACATTTGTCCCGCAAGGCCGGCGTGGACATTTTCAGCGGAAGTCAACCAAAAGAGAAAGGTAGCGTTAAAATGAGAATCATTATCAATGAGGATGAACGTGGGTTTTTGTTCAAAAACGGCATATACCGCAGAATGTTGAAGCCCGGTAAACACCAAGTACGGAAGTATTCCGGTGAAACATACGCACGCATAAGCACTGCTGCGCCCATTGATGTTCCAAATGCGGACATTGAAGTATTGCTTCGGGACAAGGAGTTTGCGGATAGCGTCGCCATTGCAGATGTCCCGGATGGATTTATTGCCATTCACATGGAGGACAAACGCATTGCAGGCACACTGCAGCCAGGTAAGTATTGCTTTTGGAACTGTTTTCGTAAGCATTCATTTAAGCTGATCGACATTTCCGTGGCTGAAATCACCGATATGCCTCCTGAGCATCTGATGGCATTACCCAGCAGACTTTACAGCAGGATTGAGGTGCCGGAAGGGGAAACAGGTCTACTGTTTATTGATGGCAAATTTGAGCGCCAGCTCTCGAGTGGCTGCTACTATTTCTGGAACAATATTCAGAATATAGCCTGCAAGAACGTGGATCTGCGCGCACAGCTTCTGGATATTACCGGGCAAGAGATATTGACTGCAGACAAAGTCTCCCTCAGAATCAACTTTGTTTGCACCTATAGAATTATCGACGCTGTCAAAATCGTAAGTGAGATCAAAGATTACAAATCACAGATATACACAACCACACAATTGGCCTTGCGTGAGTATGTCGGAAGATTCCGCTTAGACGAATTGTTGGAGCAGAAAGATGCTATTGCGTCTTTTGTACTCCGTCAACTTCAGCTAAAGCAGGATTCGCTGTTCGTTGAGTTTTCTGATGCGGGATTGAAGGATGTTATCCTCCCAGGCGAGATCCGTGACATCATGAATACAGTTCTGGTCGCTGAGAAAAACGCGCAGGCGAATATAATTGCGCGCCGGGAGGAGATTGCTTCAACAAGGAGCCTTCTCAACACAGCAAAGCTCATGGAGGAAAATGCGACACTTTATAAATTGAAAGAATTGGAATACCTTGAGAAAATCTGCGAAAAAGTGGGCAGCATATCTGTGGGAGGCGGAAATATTCTGAATGAATTAAGAAGAATCCTAAGCACGAGATGATGGAGTAAGCCAATGAGTAATTCCCAACTCAAGCGTTCGGAAAATATGAGCTGTTTTCTCGATTTTATAAAGGCGGTTGAGGGTGAGTATAGATATTACAATCAGCTCATGGAGAACGAGAATAAACTCAGTCAAGATTATTTACATAAGCTCGAACTCGAAGCGACAAAAGCGCCTGAAAGGAACAGGATTGCTACTCGACTTGCGACCTGTCGTAAAGACAGGCGATATTATAAAGATCATGTTGAAGAGCTTGAACCAATATATGAGTTAATTTCTGACCCGAAGATGAAGCCATTTCTTGAGCACTTGAAACAAGTCCTTGGGAAAGTCAGAAAGCAGGAAAAATACCACGAGTGCCGGACATACAAGCCAAAGGTACTAAATGATCCGGAAATTCTTCAGAAGGAGTGACAAACCAGTGCGAAAATTGGTGACTATTCCCACTTTTGTGATATCGTTACACATTATAAAGAATGGCAAAAGACTAACCTCCCGCTAATCGTCCCAATCACGATTTTCTGTGCAAATATCATCAAGCCAGCCCTCATCCAGTGATGACCCCATATTCTTATATGCAACCGAACGTGCTTTGCCCATCCTGTAAAGCTTGCATGATTTCGGGCCATAACAAAAACTCTCAAAGCGATATTTGCTAATCTTCCTATCAAAATCCCAGATGATTTCGACATTTGACATGGTTGCCCATATACATTGGAAACACTTGCCTTTCCAGAGGCTTTTGCTTAACATCCTCGCACCGCGCCATTCATATGTTGCCATATCCGGCAGCGGCATTATCCACGGTGGCGGTTCCATTGTATTTACAGCGTTACCGGACTTTATGCGTTTCAATGCTCCGGCTCTGTAATAATCGGCAAATTCTCGTTCGGGGTATTGCTTCGACCAAGCTGTGCCGGAAACAGTGTCTCCTATACCATATTCGCCGTTTTGCTGTTGTTTCTCAGAAATTGCGACAACAAACTGCTTCTCTACGCCATCAGCGCATCCGTCCAGAAAAATATTGTAACCGATATGATAATGAGTGCGATTATGCGTAATATAACGCCAGACACGAGTACGGGGTTGAATTGATGTGATTACGCCGCTCCAACTTATTTTTACTGAATCATTGTGCATTTTCATTCTCCTTGTCAATTAAGTCAATAGTTGTATATTGCAAGAGTAAATTCCCCGAAATTGTAAACATTTTCCCCGCGTCCCGAGTGGGGAATTTTGAGCGACCATCTCAGATCACGACAGCCCATAAACAACATGGACTCGTGATATTTCACGATTCATCAGCTCTTTGAACGGAGTTGAGATAGCAATTTTTTCAATCAAATAGTTCAAATTGATTCTTCTGAAATTGGATCAAACCCTCATCGCGCATTTTGCACAGCTCATTTGACATCGCACTCCTGTCAACGCAAAGGTATGCAGCGAGTTCCTCTCGGTTGTAGGGAATCGTAAACCGCCGTGCAGCGCCGCGCTGAGCGTCGAAAAAGCACATCAGCTTTTCACGTGTCGTCCGTTTGGACAACACTTCGATTTTTTGATTCAGGGTAAGGTTCTTCTTGGCGATAAGACTAAGCATGTTCTCAATCAGCTTGGCGTGAAATGGGCAAGACGAAGAACACGATGTGATTATCCGTTTGTAGTCGATAAGCAAAATTTCTGCGTCGCTTCCCACTTCGATGGTCACGGGGCTATGCGAAATGCCCGCGCAAGCGAAAACTTCGCCGAATAAGTCAGATATTCCAAGTTCTGTGAGGATTGAAATGTGACCGTCCATATCTTCCTTAACAATACGAACGCTCCCCGACAAAATCAGCCCCACAAACGAAACCGCGTCGCCCGAAAGCAAGATAATCTCACCCTTTTTGTAACTGGCCGTTCGCGCAGACAGGCAACTGAGCATAGTCTCAAAATCGCTGAAAGCAATCCCGTTGAACAAGGGGTTGCTTTTTACCGTATCAAAGGTCTTTTTCAAAGTATCCTCCTTTCGTTGTTTATACAACGGATTTGTTTGTTTTATTGTACTATGATGGGAATAGAAAATCAAGACTGCAAGGAAAAATATAGGGAGGTAACACCATGTTCTGTTTCCAATGCGAACAAACGGCGGGCGGCAAAGCCTGCACAAATTCAGGAGTCTGCGGCAAAAACGCCAACACTTCGGCTCTACAAGACGTTCTCACCGGGGAACTCATCGGGCTTGCGAGAGCGGCTGACGGCAGTGCTCCGACCGAAAGCACCCACAAAGCTGTGATTGACGGTTTGTTCGCCACGATGACTAACGTCAATTTCAACGATGCGGCAATAGGCCGCTTAATCGAAACCGTCAAGACGGAAAAGGCGAAACTTGTGTCGCAATGCGGTGACTGCGATTCGGCGTGTTCCCGGAACGAAGCTTACGATATGGCGGCGTTGTGGGGGGATAACGAGGATATTCGCTCTCTGAAATCGCTCCTTCTGTTCGGGCTTCGCGGTATGGCGGCATACGCGCACCACGCCCGCGTCCTCAACAAGACAGACGACACCGTGAACGCCTTCTTCTACAAGGGGCTGCTCGCGATCGGCGAAGATAAGCCCGCCGACGAACTCCTTACGCTACTGATGGAACTTGGCACGGTCAACCTTAAGTGCATGGAAATCCTCGACGCGGCGAACACCGGGGCTTACGGCACCCCTTCTCCCGCGAAAGTCACGACGAACATCGAACCCGGCGCGTTCATCGTGGTGTCGGGCCACGATCTCCGCGACTTAAAGCTCCTGTTGGAGCAGACCGAGGGCAAGGGTATAAACATCTACACCCACGGCGAAATGCTGCCCGCGCACGGATATCCCGAACTGCGGAGATACCCGCATCTCAAAGGTAACTTCGGCACGGCTTGGCAAAATCAGCAAAAAGAGTTTTCCGATATTCCCGCACCTGTGCTATTCACCACCAACTGCCTCATGCCGCCGAAATCGAATTATGCCGACCGTATTTTCACAACCTCTGTTGTGGCATATCCCGAAATGGCACACATTGGCGACGAGAAAGACTTCACGCCTATAATCGACAAGGCGCTCGAACTAGGCGGCTACGTTGAAGCCCGCAAAATGACAGGCATCAACGGTGGCGATACGCTGATGACGGGTTTTGCGAAAGACACGGTGCTGTCCGTCGCAGACAAAGTGATTGAGGCGGTAAAAACCGGAGCAATTAAGCATTTCTTCCTCGTCGGCGGTTGCGACGGAGCGAAACCGGGGCGCAACTATTACACTGATTTTGTGAAGCAATCGCCGAAAGACACGATTATCCTTACGCTTGCTTGCGGTAAATATCGTTTCAACGACCTCGACATTGGCGAAATCGGAGGACTGCCGCGCATAATGGATATGGGGCAATGCAACGACGCATACAGCGCGGTCAAAGTCGCTGTCGCCCTGTCCGAAGCGTTTGAGTGTGGCGTAAACGATCTGCCGCTGACACTTGTGCTGTCGTGGTACGAGCAGAAAGCGGTAAGCATACTGCTGACACTACTCTCGCTCGGTATCAAAAACATATACATTGGGCCGAGCCTACCCGCATTTATCTCACCCGGCATTCTTGACGCGCTTGTGGAGAAGTTCAATCTTACGCCGATTTCCGCTCCTGAAAGTGATATCAAGAGGATACTCGGTTAAATTGCATCAGCCGGATACGGACAAAAGCAGTTACGGCGCCAAAACGTAACTGCTTTTTGAAGTGTTTGGGTGCAAAATACAAACAAGTCCTGTATACTGCCCTTTTCAATAATGAAATTTATATCGCTGGTTGCATTTTGTTCTCCATGGGCATACGAACCGAATAATGCCAGTTTCTTGTCGCCATATTTCAGAGCGACAGGTACAGATATACTTTTGATTTCATCTATTGAATAAATCTTAGCTATAAAGCACCTCACGAATAATGATCCCAATACCCATATTATAACTCGTTTGAAATCTGCGTTCATTCGGTCATGAGCGAGTAAGCTCGCTCGAGACCCGCATTTCACTTAATTATAAATCGAAAACATGTAGATTGCAAAAGAAGTTATACAAGAGAAAGCATTAGCTCAACGTCCTACCATAATCAATTTCTAGAATTCCCATTTTACCATTCATAACATATAGTGCAAGCCCGTTTTTATTGTTAAAATCAAATAAACCATCATAATTCTCTTTATCTGTATGCTCTCCAAATGGATATTTGACAGGTTTACTCTCAAACGAAAACACAGTATCTCCGCCCATATTTATATAGCTATGTTTTCTTACATCGCTATTATTCTGAATAACTCTTGCTAAGCCACTTGAGAAAGAGCTTGCAAAGTCATAGTCAAATGGTATTGCTATATCGTTATTACTGCTAATAAACCCCCATTTTTCATTCTTTTTGACCGGAATCAATCCATCAGAGAAATCACCTGCTCCATCATATTCAAGTGGAATGATAACATCACCGTTTTTGTTCAATAAACCATATTTAACATGTTTTACAATACTGGTGCTGCTTTCATATTCATTGTTTGCAGCTATCGCAAGTCCATTGCAAAAACCCGATAAATAGTCGTATTCAAATGGAATCACAGTCTCTCCATTTTTATCAAAAGCACCCCATTTATCAAACCTTTCATCAACAGCTAATTCTTCCGAAAACTTCGGGATTAGCATATTGTCATCATCATTGGGAATAATCATCTTGCCACTTATGTCAATAAACCCACTGAGTATGGTTCTACCTCTGACAAAAGACAACCCATTACGAAAAGGGGTGGCACTGTAGTATTGTGTTTTAAGCATGAAATCGCCAGTTTTGTTTATGAATGCTATTCTAATGCCAAATGGTCCCCACTTATCTTTATCTTCATTTATACCCGAACAAACAACTGCAAAGCCTTCTGAAAATGGATAAGCATTCACATAGGTGAATGGGATGACAGTATTTCCGCCTCTATCAATATACCCAAAATAGTTGTCCTTTTTTACGCAAGCTAATCCCTCTGTAAATGCGTATGCATCATCATACATTGGGTGAATGATAAACGTGCCTGTTCGATCAATATAGCCGAATTTACCATCGCATATGACACAAGCTAAAGCCTCATCATCAAAACTATAGTGCCCATATAAATCTCTATCAAATTCCAGTGATGACCAGCGTTCGAGTGGGGCGTACTCAAGTATTGGATCAACTAATGTATTGATTGTTACATCCGAAGAATTATTATGCATTTCAAACATCCATCCTTATAAAATCATTTAATTGCAATCGTTTCCGCTCAACGCTCTATTTTATGCTATAGCACTCGTAGAGCCTCGTATACAGTTCATCAAACCAAACGGGAACGGTGGCAAGGCAAAAACCCAACCTCTGATATGAGCGGTTTAGAGCTTTGCTGTGTTTTGCTATCACAAAGCACGTCATAAACAACAACTCATAACAAATCTAGCTAAAGAAGTGTAGGCCATCCCCAGTTGCTTCATACCGTAGAAAAGCCTTGTCTTGAACCAAGTGTGGGTTTCTGTAAACAGTGACTTCCGCTATATTTGTCTGAGATTGGCAATCATAATAGTCATGCCTGTATAAAAGCAACACTTTATCAACATAGTCAAACTGCCCTTGGCTTTCGATACTAAAATCGGTAATAATCGGGCGATGGTCTTCTCTTTGTTCAACACTCCGACTTAGTTGTGACAACGCAAGAATCGGCTTGTTTATATCTTGCGCCAATTCTTTTATTTCCTTTATGGGTTCAGTTGAGTTAATGAGTTGTATGTAGTCGATTATTATTAGGTCGATATCATCTTTTTGTGTGGCAACACATTTGCGAATTTCGCTTATTTTGCATAACGGCTTTGTTTGTCGTTCTGTTTCGAGATCAGAAGAGCAGCATTCGGGAATCCAGATAATATTGCTTACCTGCTTCAAATACTGTGGCTGGCTTGCTTCAAGAGAAATATACAGAACTGTTCCTTTACAGTTTCGGGCTATATCAATCGCAAGAGAAGACTTCCCCATCCCCGGACGCCCACCAAGAATTATTAGCTCTCCGTCGTTGAAACCGTCAAGCACTTTGTCCAATTCATTAAAACATGTTGTCATAGGTGTTCCCCATATCCATCCAGTGAGTTACAACTCACATTTTGTCCAAATTCTCTTTTTCCAGGCTCTGATACCAACCATCAAAATAGCCTTTTATTTTCTCGTATTCAGTTTCTGCTTTGAATTTACTGAACACGTTTATCAGCCAATCAATGTTATCGTCTTTCGCTTTCATGTATTTGCTTAAATATTCCAGAAAACGCTCTTGCCCTTCAAGCTCGCCTTTGAAGTATTGCAAATTCAGAGGCTTATATTTTATATAATCCAAGATAAGATGATCGTTGTCAAAATAATAACACTGAGCAAATATATATGAACCGTAGCTTTGATGACCCGAAAGACAATCTTCGGATGGATGACGGGTGCCACCCCATTGAGGTGTCCAAACCAGTACACGAGGTTTGTCGATGTCCATAGTGACAAGGTCACCCTTTTCAAAAGGCACAGGGATATGAACGAAAATATCAGATAATAAATCAATAGAGGTTTTTGGAAATGATTTATCCAAACCGAGCGGAATATATTCTAAACCTAGCAGATTTCCAAAATAGTCAAATAATGCTCCAATAGGATGGTCTGGGTCCCGGATTGAGTACGCCTCGTTTTTTATTTGATCTTTGCAAATGTAAATTTCCCTTACACTATCTATAATGCTTTCCAGATCTTGTTGTGCGGCACTAATCGCATTTTGCGCTGTCAAATAACACTCAGGAAATCCAACAGGAAAGTTTTTATTATCACCATAAAACCGAAAAAAGCTCGAACGATATATTACATCATTCGATTGTGTATAAAAACCCTCAATCGCTTTTTCTTCAATAGCGATTAGCTCAAGCAAATAATTATGCAGGCTATCCCGAGCCTTAAAGTTCACGCTTTCTTGTATTGGCATGTCGGGATAGTCAGCGATAATCTCACGCCATGCTACGTGTTTTTCTTTCATTGGTTTATTGCTGAGCTCGACTATCACAGCCATTTCCAACGGATTGAAAACATGGCCAATTTTCTCGCAATGAGCGGCAATATCCGGGGAAGTAAGATATTCGTAAATGTTCATATGTGCTGTTTACCCTCACTATTTATTACTGTTGAAGATGCACCTGTGTTTTCGGAAACTACATCATCTTTGATATACTTGCGGAAGATTCGCATTCATCAGCTTCAGTCCTCCATCCAGAACGAATCCTTGAGATAGTTCCAGCTCAAACCTCTGCGCTTGCCCGGACGGTCACTTTCCTCGTCTCTGACCAAATCGTTCAACTGCTCGCCTTTTTTGGGATTCTTTCCTACAATCTCACTAATGATCTGTAGCGGCTCATCTTTTCCCTCAAGTGTATGCTTGTAGCGTTCTAATCTCAGTAACGGCGAGAATCGCGGAGATCTATGAGGCAAATGCTTCAACGCCCCTGTGCCAATCATCCCATTGTGATTAATATATGCTATTTGCGGTTGACAGCAATCGGTATAATCATCCCACTCCGCTTCAATAATAACGGCAGGGAATGGCGCGATAAACGGCGACATATCCACCAAGACGATTTCTCCCGCTTTATATGGAACACGAATGCTGAGGTCTGAGCAATGATATGTAGAAGAAAACTCATCTGCATGATAATCATTGTCAGAATATATATTATTACGCTCGTCAGCAAATCCCCATATAGTCTGATAACCTTTTAGTTCCCAACTGATTGATTCTACCAGCTCGTCGTTTTCATTCAAGTCCCAACGGGTGATATCATACCATTTATTGTCTGTTTCTTCTATACAGACCCCGTTGTCATCAGTGAAATCCTCTTTATGTAATTCAATGCCTGTTCAAACCTCGCAAAAGGTAAATCTGTGGTACCATATTCATAATTCCAATCGTCGTTATCACGCCAGTTACTGCTGAGCAAAAAGACGCTGCCGACCGGGATGTTCCGAGTTTCTTCAATCGCGGCAAACGCTGCGTCAGCCATCCTTTTCGGATCAAAAAACTCATTAGCGGGGTATAGCTGAGAGATTTCCAGCAACGCTTCCGCTTTATCCTGAATCGAAGCGCGTGAGGCGGCAATAATCTCACACCATTCCAACGGACGGTCTTTATAATGCTCCATTGTGAATTCTAGCATCTCTTTTGATTCAAGAAATATTTCCGGCTTAAACATACTCCATCTTTCCTTGTATCATTCGATCGAATCCTCTTTTTCTAGGCTCCAATACCAACCATCAAACAAACTGTTTGCTTTTTCACTTTCTTCTTCCATCCTGAACTTGTAGTAAACATTGAGAATCCAGTCTAAGTTGTCATCTTGCGATTTGATGTATTTACTCAGATATTTCAGGAAACGTTCCCGACCTTCCAACTCCCCTTTGAAGTATTGTAAACACAGAGTTCCATATATTGCATAATCCAAGATAAGGTGTCCGTTGTCGAAATAATAGCATTGTGCAACATTATCCGAACCGTCGCCATGTTTACCCGAAAGATAATCTTCGTATGGATGACGGCTGCCACGCCATTGAGGTATCCAGTCCAGTACTTGAGGGCGACCATTCGGATGACCAATCCCTTTGTCGTAAGTGGTGACGAGGTCGCCTTTTTCAAATGGCACAGGAACATGGATGAAGACCATATCAAGGATGTCGATACCGTTATAGAATTCGTAATATAAGTCAAGAGTATTTCCCGACAAATCTACAAGCATTCCGAAATCTTCATCAGAGTCAAGTGTATGTTTAATTATCTTTACATCCGTAACCCTATCGTCTACTACATCCCAGTGTTCGCAAAATGCAGCCCACAAATTCTCATATGTTGAATAGACGCCGCTGTACCACTCATCAACTATTTCATTGTCTAGTATGCTTCGTAAATTTACTGCATAACGGTAAATAGTATTTTTACCCGGTGACATGAAATGCTCAATCGCTTTTTCTTCAAGGGCGATAAACTCACGCAAATAATCATGCAGGCTATCCCGAGCCTTAAAGTTCACGCTTTCATGGATTGGCATGTCAGGATAATCAGCGATAATCTCTCGCCAGGCTATGTGTTTATCTTTTATAGGCTTGTTGCTGAGCTGGACTATCACAGCCATTTCCAACGGATTGAAAACATGGCCTATTTTCTCGCAATGAGCGGCAATATCTGGAGAAGTAAGATATTCGTAAATGTTCATATATGCTGTTTGCCCTCACTATTTATTACTGTTGAAGATGCACCTGTGTTTTCGTAAACTACATCACCGTTTGACATACTCTCGGAAGATTCGCGTTCATCAGCGTCTTTACTGTCATTCCAATCCATGCGCTTCATTAACGAATATGGGTTCGGTATTATTTTTATCAAGTGTGTCTGAACCTTTTCGATCCTATCAAGCGCACTTTGTAATTTTTCACAGATTTGTTTGTCTTGTTTGCGAAAGTCCTGCATAAATTGAATGACCGCCAATATTTCCAATCTCGCCTCAGACAGTTCAGGCAGCGGTCTTACCGCAGGGCGTTTAGGTCTATCCATTGAATCATTCCCCTTTGCATTATCTGTAATTATCGGCACAGAAACCGATCGTTCTTCATAGTCCATACGCAACTGAAAAGCTCCATATTCGCCGGTATTGCTTTTTATGACAGAGACTTCGACCGGAATACTATGCAACACAAGCTCATCTTTACTCTTATCCCGGCTGACTTTTAAGTTTGGTCTCCGCAGAGATATGATATTTTCCGCTGAACTGCTCATATTGGGTGGCATAGAAATGTCAGTGCTTTCAGTTTCTACAAAGCAAAAGACGGGCATTTCCCACTTCACCGCAACTTCTTTCAAAACTGTACACTCAGCGTCCGGTTTCAAATCGTTGACGAGAATAACCATCTGCGGGCAGTCATTATCAATATTTAGATGCCTTGCAATATCACTGACCGTTACGGCTATTTCAACACAATCATTCGTGTCAAAGGAGAACGAAAACCCGGATTCATCTTTGCCTGTGACATAAAGACCGTTGCTAATGCTGTATTCTTTGTCAGTTTGAAAATACAACACGCTCATTCCCTGCGATATCAGTTTTCCGGCTAACGAGTACGCAAAAGCCCTGATACTGCACAAATCTCCGGATACAATAGTTAATTCTCCCTGTCGTATTTCAATGAGCTTATCCA
>WRNV01000095.1 GCA_009776445.1 Oscillospiraceae bacterium
TTTGGATTAATAAGGCTTAGTTCCTGTTCGTACTGGAGCAAACAAGCGTATGAGTAGCGATTCCACTCTTTATATTCATTATTCTCCATCGGAATTAACCCGATATTGCCGCTCCTGTTAACTATCGATAGGGAATACTCCACCGATTCGTTTTCGTTCGCGCTGTCAATAAGAAAGTCGATGGATACTGGGGATTGGGATAAAATTTGGCAATCGCAGTTGTTAAACAGGATTTCGCCATATGCGATTTCTTCGCTAGGGAGCCGTGATATTGCTTCTTCTTTGATGGTTTTAAGGTTCATAGCACAGTTACCCTCACCTATTCATTTTTGAGGTTTATTTTAGCATTAATCCACAAGCTTTTCAATCATTTATTGAGAGTTTTCCCCAACATATGAGTCAAGCGGTTNCTGGNCAGTAGTATCCAAAAACACGGGCAGGTTACAGGCAACGCACTAGCACAGCGGTGAAATTTGTACTACTCACCAAATCTTTNTGTGCGAAACCTGCAACCNTTGCGCGTTTTTTGGATATCACTGGCCAGCAATTTAAGTGTTACTGGTAAAACGCGCGGAGACGAAAGCAAGCGAGAATTCGGCGAACTCGCCCAAAACGCTCTTAACCGTAAGCTCCGCGCCCAATTGGTTTGCGAGGCCTTTCGCGATCGATAAACCAAGCCCATATCCGCTGATTTCAGATGAACGCGCAGGGTCGCCGCGATAAAAACGGTCGAACAGACGAGGTAAATCCTCAGCNGGGATACCACTACCGCTGTTACGGACCGAGCATACTACCCTTTTATTNTCCTTACTCAACGAAATGACTATNTCCCCTCCGACATCGGTATACTTCACGGCGTTGTCGAGCAAAATCGACAATATCCTNTGTACATGTTCCCAATTGCTATCGACCTCGACGCCGGATTCTATTTCCCTATATACTGACAGACTCTTTTTCACAGCAGGCGCCTCTATTTCGTCAACTGCGCTGGACACGGCTGCGCTCAGGTCAAGAGGGCCGCGACGAAGCTCAAGCTGCGTATCTTCCAAGCTTATTAGCGAGAGCATGCTGTTTGCGAACCCAGTCATCCGATCGGCGGCGCGCATGATACTGTCCACCCATCTGAGCTGGCTGCCAATAGTTTCGTCAATATCCGAATATAAAACCCCGCAATTGGCGTTGATGATCGATAATGGCGTCTTGAGTTCGTGTGAAGCGTCGGCGATAAAGCGATTTTGCTTTTCCCACGCCTCTTGCATCGGTTTAATAGCCCGGTTGGCAAAAAAGCGGCTGATGAAGTAAAACACCACCAAAATGACAATTAGGAGCACACTGAGGATGAGCGCAAGCGACCGTATCGTCCGATAAGACTCGGTGACATCCAGAAAACGTATATAGTGTAGTTCGCTAGACATTATAAACACTGACGATGCTGGCTCGCTAATCTCGCGCGATACCACTGAAACAGGTATTATGGTGTATCTCCACATCCGCCCGTCCACATTAAGAACCGACTGGCTGTCGATAGACTCTAGGGCTTGGGAAGCCATCAGTGTATAGGTGTCGTACTCGATATCTATCATAGAATTGATATCAACTATTTCGTTTTGATAATCAACAAGTAGCGAGAAGGATCGTCCGACGTCTGGAGGGACGCGCATGGAAAAACGGTTTTGCCCGGCAAAAAATCCGGACTCTGGGTAAGCAACGCCTCCCGGTCGGAAGGCCGCGCCATATACATTGAAGATGTTTGGCGGCGGCGCTGCTGATAACATGGTGTCTATCTCGTTTTGTGCGCGTGTATATGTTGTTGCAAATATTACCACAAAAGCGAAAATAACAACGGATGAAACCATCGCCATGTTAAGCAGCAGTATTCTGTTCCTTGTTTTATTGAACATGATCTAGGCACCCTTAAGACGTTTGAGTCTTTGCACGCTACATTCCTTCTATGCGGTATCCAACGCCGCGCGACGCTTTCACGGTCAATTTTCCGCCGGCGGCAGCTAGCTTCTTGCGCAGTAGGGAGACCTGGCTCTCNACATGGCTGTCTTGCACATCGGCGTCATAGCTCCATACCTTTTCGATTATNGTGTCTTTCGATACATANCCGCCTCTATGCGCCGACAAAACCTCCAGCAATTGGGATTCCTTCAAGGTCAGGGATGTTTCCTTGCCGCCAAACGATAGCGACAGCTTTCTCGGGTTGAAGCGGACTTGGCCAAGCTCGATGACGCCGTCGACTAGAAGCTCGCTTCTTCTCCTGCCCAAAGCTCGCAGTCGCGCTAGCAATTCATCTACATGGAAAGGTTTTGGCAGATAATCGTCGGCGCCCAAATCCAAGCCTGCCACGCGGTCGCGGATTTCCCCTAGCGCGGTCAGCATCAGCACCGGAGTCTGCACGCCTGCCGCGCGCAGTTCTTCAAGCACCTGCAACCCGTTTTTCTTTGGCAGCATAATGTCTAAAACTATATAGTCATAGACGCCGGCCAGCGCGCAATCTAGTCCGGAATCGCCGTCATAAGCGTTATCGACAGAATAATTATTCTTTTGCAAGACTACAGCGACAGCATCAGCAAGATCCCGCTCATCCTCCACCATCAACACCTTCATAAACATCACCCTTTGGATATGTGCTACACTCGTCGCGCCCTTATAAGTCAGTCGCGCTTCGGATACTATATCCCGAACCTTGAATGAACCTTGAATATCCGTATTTTACCATTACGCCAAGGCAAAGACAATGGAGGAGGCGCGTCAATCATATTTTTTCTAGGGCTTGAGTCAAACACGCTATATGGCAGTGAAGTAACAATTTTTGTAAGCATTTGCCCTGCTCCCAGGCTCCCTTAGAGTTTGACAATTCGGCGTTTTCAAGACATAATGTATCATTATATCATTGATGCTATCCGACAACCTTACGCTTGACGGAATGAAAGGGGCGTCGTGATGAACTACACAATAATGCACAAGGACAAACCGGTTGCAGATATTGAGATAAACGAATCCGCCGTCGCAATCGTCGCAATCGGCACGGTTCATGACGCGCTTCGCGTTCCTCTCGGCGTTGGGTCGATCAAGGGCGGAATCGCCCTTGATGAGCTCAATGACTGGCTTAGAGGACGCTCTATCCCCGCAAGCCGCGCCGGAATACGGGATTTGTATGCGCGTTTGGGCAGGGAGTCCACCGATTTCCTGATTCTCAAATGCTACGCGCTGAGTCTTTCCGATCACTACTGGCTTCGCTCTGTAGGGTCAGCGGTAAGTTGGTCTAATGTGAATTTCTTCGAAAACGACTTTTCGCGCGACATGGGAGAAATGCTGTTCGGGCGTGAACCTGCCGACAAAAAGCGAATTAATCTAATGTCGCCCGACAACACATCAGACGGTTGGCTCAAAAAGAAGTGGATTGTTTCTGACGGCAAACGCAAGCTCATCAAGGGTGGCAGTGAACCTTTCAAACAAGAACCGTTCAACGAGGTCATCGCAAGCGTAATTGCACAACGTCTTGGCATCCAGCACGTCCCTTATACGCTGATGTTCGACGAAGGAGAGCCGCTATCGGTGTGCGATAACTTCTTGTCTGTTGAAACGGAACTCATTACCGCATGGAAAGTGTTCCATTCACAAATGATGAAGGATTCCGATTCGGAATTTACGCATTTTCTGCGTTGCTGCGATTCGCTCGGCATCGTTGGCGTTCGAAATGATATTGAAAAAATGCTCGCATTTGACTACATTATCGCCAATGAGGACAGACATTTTAACAACTTCGGATTTATACGAAACGCCGACACGCTTGAATGGGTCGGTTTCGCTCCGCTTTTCGATAGCGGCACGTCGCTGTGGCACAGCTCGTTTGATATTGGCGGACAGAGGAAATGTCAGCCGTTTCACCAAAGTCACGAGGAACAGCTTAGGCTTGTTTCAAATTTAGGTTGGTTCGACATTGACGCCCTGAAAGGCGTTGACCAAGAGATTGAAAAGATATTCTCGCGTTCCCCCGTGATTGACAAAGCCCGGAGCAATGCGATTACAGCGGAGATGTTAAAACAAGCTGAGGCTGTGGTGCAAAGGAGACGCGAACTACATCAAAATATAGTCTAGCCACTGCACAGCAAACCGTAAACGCTGCACAAAGAAGGCATAGAAGCAAACCGTATAGCCAATGTCGTAGGTTGCTATACAATAAAGCGATTGCTTAGGACATCTCGCAAAAGTGTGCGAACCAGTGATCTTGTTATCAGAAAAGACGCCGTTATACTTGCTACGCTAACTGCGCGTCGCGTTTTTTGATACGTCCAGCAATTATGCCATTTTGGCACAATTCCGCTTTAAAGCGATAAAGCAAACTGCGGTGAACTCCCTCCGTCGCTTCGCGACGCTCCCTCCAAGAGGGAGGCTTTGGCTTTGCTGTCGTCTCTCCTCCAAGCGATAGGCTTTGGATTTTACGTTGTCTCCCTCACAGAGGGGGATGTCGGCGTAGCCGACAGGGGGAGTACTCCGGTTTACTGCGCATTACCACGCATGAATTGTTACTGACTACCCAGTGAATAGTAGCGACAATTCAGCGTTTTCACGGCATAATGTATCATTAATTCTATCCAACAACGTTACGCTTGACGGAATGAAAGGAGCGTCGTGTTGAACTTCACAATAATGAACAAGAACAATCCGGTTGCAGATATTGAAATAAACGAATCCTCGCGCACCATAATTCCTGTCCTTTCGTCCCCCGTCCAAAGCCCCACTCGCGGACGAGGGGGGAAGGGGGGTGTCCTTGGAGGCAACCACACAGATGTAAAATTTCGAGTATTTGCGTTGACATTACAGTTTCATTCCAGCTTTATGCGTTATAAATACCCGGGAATGGAAGAATATCAATTTATTTTGCGAAAGGGCGAAGAAAAATGAAAAACTTGAAACTGGTCATTTCAGTTCTGCTTGCCGGGAGTATGCTGCTTACTGCCGCGTGCGGCGGAAAGAATAACGATGAGGTCACTGATTTTGAAGTGGGTCGATATGTAGAAACAGACATCACACCGCCAATAAACGGGCGGTTCTCCAGCTATCTATCTGCGGAAGGGAGTATTGTCTGCTTTTCGGAAGGACTTACGGCTAGGTTTGAAAGCGCCGACGGAGGCGCTAACTGGACTGAAACGCCGGGTCCGGGGGGAAATACCGAACGCTACATGTCGGCCCAGGACGGAACGATGCTGGACGACGGGTCCCTGCTTGTGTTCGTCCAGGGCGAGGGTTTGGAAATTGTAGCGCCGGACGGTAGCGCTAGGAAATATCCCGTAAAAGAACTCGACGACGCGATCGCGTCCGGCGAAAACGTCAGCTTATCGATGACGCAAGCGCTCGGCGACAGGCTTATTATAAGCTATATGATCGGCGGATTCGTACAGTTGGCGAGAGCTGGGGACACGCCCGGGGGCGGCGCGCGGCAAAACCCAGGTCGGCAGGGGAACGGGCTTGAAGCTGAACCCGGAAGTGGAGGCGGATACTACAACCAAGCCAATGAGCCTGGCGGTGGTCAAGACGCTCCCGGGGACGGCTCTCAAAACAGCCCGCAAGGCGGCACCCCACGCAATCAGCCGCAAGACGGGAGCCAGGATGGTAACCCGCAGGGGAGCGCTGAGAACGACGCGCCGGCTGGCGACTCATCGGAAGTATCCGGTGAAGAAGACGCGACGCCTGGGATGCCGGGAAGGCAACCCGGCGGAACGACCTCAGGCTCTGCTTCCCCTATGCAAATGAACTCGAAGACACTGTTGTGCGACTTGGAGAGCGGACAACTTATCGCGGAGATGCAAGTCGAAAACGCCTCAGCCGCCGTTGCCCGTAATGACACATTCTACTTAATGGATTCAAACGGAAGTGTATCAACATACAACCTGATCGACGGCGCTTCCACAGGCAAACCGGCTATTCGGTTTGGTGGCGCTGATATACCTGGAGGTTTCGATGGCCCGGGTGGGGCGCGCAACATGTCGATGCGGATGCCGGGCGTTTCTGGCGGCGTACTGGCTCTAGGGAGCGAGGGCAACTTATACTCGGTACTCGATGGCGCTCTGATGCTGGCCGATCCCGAAGGTAACGTGAGCACAGCGCTTGAAAGCTCACAAGCGTCGATCGGCGCGCCACGCAGTACGGTCAGTTCGATTCTGGCGCTCAGCGATGGCAGCATAGTAGCGAACATGCTCGAAAGCTATCAGAACAATCGCCTGTACAAATACACTTGGAACGAGAATGCGGTTCTCGACCCCGAAAAAACCCTTACAATCTGGTCGCTGTCTGACAATTACTTCATACGCGCAGCTATTGCGGAACTGAGGAAAAAACACGCCGACTCGCTCATAAACTACGAAATCGCAACTGACGGAGACAGTGGGATAACTGCGTCAGACGCCATAAAGACGCTAAACTCCCAACTAATAAGCGGCGAAGGCCCGGACATAATCCTGCTCGACGGATGTTCTGTGGACAGCTATGCCGACAGAGGGATGCTGCTGGATCTTAGCGGGCTTGTCGATACCGGCGATGTCTTTGACAGCTTGCTTGATGTGTATGGCGGGGGCGGGAAAACATACTGCCTACCTACGCAGTTCTATATGCCGATGCTAATGGGCAGCCCCGAGGCTCTGGCCGAAGTGAAGAGCCTCGACGACCTGGTGAACCTTGTAGTCAGTGGCAA
This sequence comes from Oscillospiraceae bacterium, assembly GCA_009776445.1. GTDB lineage: Bacteria > Bacillota > Clostridia > Oscillospirales > Oscillospiraceae > WRMH01. The sequence goes on from WRNV01000095.1 coordinate 6,701, forward strand.
TGACCTGCCGGCAAGCGGAGTCGGCGGTCCCAGAATGTTCTCAAGCGTAGAGGAGAGCGAGCGGTCGGCGCTGTATTTTAACAACTTGAGCGAATTATGCGATACCTTATGGGCTTCCTGCGCTCCAGCCATCGTCAAAGACAATCAACTAGATACAGATGCCCTTCGCCGATATCTGGAAGCCGTCAAGTCGATCAGCGATAAATACGCGCTCACTGAAACATCCCAAAACCAAGGCAGAAGAACGGGAATGAACGTCGCATTTTCTGACGGCGGAGTCGCGACACAACTTCCCGGGTCGCTTATGTGGTATACTATGCAACTGACGAATTATGCCGCGTTTTCAGCAGGAAATCTACAACTGCTGCAAATGATGATGGACCGGGTTGGATCGACTTTGGAATTGTTCCCGGGCTTGACGCCGGGAGCATGGCAGCCCTCGACAGTCGTTGGGATATCTGCCGACGCGAAAAACCCACAGTTCGCGGCTGAACTTGTACAAGGCATGCTATCCGTAGACATTCAAGGACTCAACTACGGCACTGGACTGCCGGTAACCCGTGACGGCCTCCAGGCTCAGGTGGACGCGATCAACGAGCGGCGCGCCGAAAACGATGAAGAACCCTTCTCGTTTGACCCGAACGTATTGGTTGACCGCCTTTCGTCCCCCTCCATACGCGACACCATATTGACCGACATGATGTGGACCAGCGTTGAAAAATGCTGCAATGGGGAAATCGACATAGAAGGGGCAGTGAGGGATATTGAGCAAAACGTCAAGAATTATCTTGCTGAAAGATCATAGCGAGACCATACCGGAACAAACCTCCCGCCGCCGCTTGGGCGCGGTGGGAGGTGGGCTAAAAGCCATGCTGGACAAAAACAAACGTGATAAAGCACCGCGCGCTGTAATGAAAGGCGAAGGTCTAGCGGCTATCGCGTTTATTGGGCTGAGCATGGGCGGCATACTTGTGTTTTTCCTCATACCGTTTATCGACACCGTACGCCGCAGCTTCTACGANGCCCGGGGCAAAAACTTCATCGGGCTTGACGGCTACATCTCGGTGCTCAACAANAGCGCGTTTCAGCTTGCGGCCAAAAATACGATGAAATTCATCGGAGTGTGTATCCCGCTCCTGCTGCTTGCAAGTCTCGTGATCGCACTTCTGGTGAGGGCGGTTCGCCCAGGCGGCAAGGCTTTCAAGACCTCCTATCTGCTGCCGATGGCGGTGCCTGTAGCCAGCATAGTGCTGCTGTGGCAGGTGCTGTTCGATAAAAACGGCCTGATGAACACTGCCTTGTCGACACTTGGCGCCCAGCCGGTCGATTTTATGGGCACATCCGCCGCCTTCTGGGTTCTTGTGTTTACCTACCTATGGAAAAACAGCGGTTATGACATGATAATGTGGCTCGCGGGACTCGATGGCATTTCCGAAAGCCTCTATGAAGCCGCAAAGGTTGATGGCGCCAACGCGTGGAACTGTTTCCGATATATCACGCTACCGAGCCTGACGCCTACTGTCGGACTCGTATCCATCCTTTCCCTCCTCAATGGATTCAAAGTTTTCCGCGAAGCTTATCTGGTTGCGGGGGCATATCCCCACGATTCCATATATCTGCTGCAACATCTGTTTAACAACTGGTTCCAAAGCCTTGACATAAGCCGTCTGTGCGCGGCGGCTGTCATGCTGTGCATAGCACTTCTAGTAATAATCCTGTTATTGCAACACTTTTTCAAGGAGGCGGACTGATTATGATAAAGCAAACCAGAAAAAGTCCGCCGCGCTTAGGGAAGATAGCATGCATCGCGGCGCTGACGGCGCTTGCTTTGTTGGTCTGGTGGGTTTTATGGTTTATGATGTCCGGTGGACTGATGTCCCTGGAGGAACTGCAAGCCACCATCGGCCCCGCGCTTGGGGAAGCCAGCGGGAGCGCCAATTGGCCCCTGGCCCCTTCATGGCCGACTTTGCAGCCGCTTGCCGAACTGCTATTGGACACCCCGCAGTTTTTCGCGATGTTTTGGAACACTTTCAAACTAGTGATCCCGTCGATTTTGGGACAATTACTGTTCGGTGCGCCCGCCGCGTGGGCGCTGAGCCGGTTGAGGTTTCGCGGACGCAAGATACTCACGACACTGTATATCACGCTCATGCTTATGCCATTCCAGGTGACGATGGTGCCCAACTATCTGGTAATAGACCGGCTCGGTTTAATGGATACCCTCTGGGCGGTAATACTGCCGTATGCATTTTCAGCTTTCCCTGTATTCATCATGATAAAAGGGTTCGACGCTGTGCCGAGAGAACTGCTGGAAGCGGCGTCCATCGACGGGGCGGGATATTTTAGATCCTTTGTCAGCATTGGCCTACCGCTTGGAAGGCCGGGTATACTGGCCGCCCTAGTGTTAGGCTTTTTGGAATGCTGGAGCGCGATAGAGCAACCGATGACATTTCTCAAAGACCAATCCTTGTGGCCACTGTCGCTCTATCTCCCGCAAATCGTGTCAGACAAACTCGGTTTATCAATGGTAGCGTCGCTGATGATGCTTGTTCCAACCGTGCTTGTCTTCCTCTTCGGGCAGAAATACCTCGAACTTGGCATCCAATCCACTGGAATAAAGGAGTAATTGTATGAAAAGCTTGTATGACGCGAAAGAAACCGAGATAGCGCGGCCGGATATGATGGATGAGGATATAGCGAATATAGTGAATATGGCGAATATGACAAATATCGAAATAGGCGCGGGAATAGGCTTGGATACCAATACGAAAGAAGTTGGGCCTATAGAAGATGACTCCGGTTTTCCAGAGGTTATGCCCCAGGGAAAGGGTTTGAGCCGTGTCCTGAAGCGGCTTCCCGCGTTGCCTCGTTTCGAAGACAAGGCGCAAAAGCGCGCCGGGGGCAATATTATAAAATTCCTCGCTGGACTACTGGCCCTCACCCTCATTGCCCGTGGTACAAGCGGCGCTACGCTTGCCAGAGTGGGGGTCACAGCGCCGCAACGCAACGAAATTGTTGAATCGGTTACCGGAAAAGCGACGGTGACGAGCAGGGACAGGATCGACGTCATCGCGCCCGAGGGCTTAACAATTATGGAAATGTTGGTTGGCGCCGGCCAGAGCGTCGAGGTGGGCGACGCCGTGGCGCTGTTTGACATGGAGGAACTTGGGAATAAGCTTATACGCGAATCGGCGGCGCTAGACAAATTGCGCCTGGATCTGGACAAACTTGACAGAGGGGACAACAACGACTCGGTATCCGTCGAAAACGCCTTGCGAAGCCTGAGACGTACGCAGGAGGATTACAATACCACCAAGGCTCAGGGCGAATCCGATATCAAGGATGCGAGCGACGCGCTGGCAGAAAAATGGGCGGAAGTATTAGAGGACCCCGATGCGGGCGCGCTTGAAAACGCGCTACGGAGCCTCAACCGCGTGAAAGAAGACTACAACGCCACTTTGGAGCAAGGTATAGCAAATGTGGCGAGCGCCCAGACGGCGCTGAGCGACGCGATTGCCGCCGACGATACGGAGGTAGACTCGAATGCCCTCGACAGTGCAAAACGCAACCGCGACCGGACGCGAGCAGACTATAACGATGTTAAAGCACAAGGGGATGCCAGCGTAAAAACCGCGAAAGACGCCCTAGAGAGCGCGGCGCTAAAGGAAACCGAGATGGAAGCCGCGTGGGAAGCCGACAAAACGAGCGCCGAAGCCGAGGAAAACTATCTTGCCGCCAAAGCGGAAAAAGAGAGGGCGCAAACAACCTTGGACGCGACAGAAAAAAAAGCAGCGGAAGACTTATTGTCCGCCGCGCGTAAACTGGAGGACGCAGAAACATCATACGTACAAGCGACGGAAAATTATGAAAAGAACTCCGACCAAGCTATAGACTCAAGGCAAAACGCGATCGACAGGGCGAGAGACACGCTAGCGTCCGAAGAAAAAAAGGCTGAAGAGAACCTGCTCAGCGCCGCTCGCCGCCTTGAGGATGCGGAGATAAGCTATGCGTCCGCGAAGAAGGATTATGACAAAAATGTGGAAAAGGCTTCAGAAAACAAGCTGACAGCGCTCGACAGCGCACAGAGTGCGCTTGATAGCGCTAGGAAAAGGGCTGACGAAAACCTGCTCAGCGCCGCGCGCCGCTTAGAGGACGCTGAGATAAGCCTCGAGTCGGCGCAGCGGGACAGCAGTAAAAACGCGTTGAATTCGGCGGATACCGCCGCGTCGAACCTGCTGAGCGCCGCAACGCTCCGTCTGGATATCGAAGAAAAGGAAATAATAGTGGACGCGCTTGCTCTTCTTGTCAGCGACGACGGCGTCCTTTATTCCGATATTGAGGGTGTAGTGATGTCGGCAAAACCAGAAGGTGGAGTAACCGGGAAAGACGCTCTTATAGCATTCATGGACAGCGTGAAGGGTTTCGAAGCTTATATACTCCTCGATACGACCAATGCGGACAAACTGTCTATTGGCGACGACTGTCAGGTATCGGCGGGAGGCGGCTCGATGTACTACAACCCCACTGTAACCAGTAAGATTCTAGCCATCGGGCTTCCTGACGAACAAGATAGAGTACGCGTCACGATCTCGCTCCCTGACGGCGACTGGTCGGAAGGGCAAAGCGTGGATATACGCGTCACTCAAAGCCGTGCTACGTATGACCAATGCGTCCCTATATCAGCGGTAAAATCTGACAATACCGGCTACTACTTGCTGACAGTCGAGCAAAAAAACACAATTCTGGGCACCGAAAACATCTTGGTAAGGACGGCTGTGAATATACTGGCTGCGGACGACGATAATGCGGCGATACAGGGATCCGCGGGCCGAAACAGTCGAATAGTCTCCAGCAGCAACAAAGCCGTAGCGGCGGGCGACAGGGTCAGGATCGAAGACTAAAGTGGGTTAGGAGCGTGTGGGGAAGGATGACGGCAAATCTTATACATTATGGAACAACGCCGCTTGCGGAGACATCGCTTGTCAAAACTGCGCAGGCATCGCTAGGGCGTCTGAGAATAAATAAAAAACAGCTAGTCATCGACGCTATTTTGTGGGGGGCGCTGGCGGCGCTCATAGTACTGGGCTACGCAAACCTCAACGGGCTACTGCGGTATCCGCGAGTTTCGCTGAGGTTTGACTCACCTATCAGTGGGAAAGCCGCTTATCAGGCGCGCCAATACTCGATAGAACACAGCGAAGAAGAAACATTTTGGCTCACATTTTGGCACGAAACAACGGCGCGAGTTAAAGGTGATTTTAACAGCGCCGATGCGACCTGTATTATTTTCAGCGGGGACGCCGCGCTGGTTTGGCCGGCGCGGTATCTGACAGGCATAGTGCCTGGAGTGGCGGACGGCTTGGGATGCTCGGTTTCGTCCATGCTCGCCTGGGAGTTGTGGGGTGGAAACGATGTCGTCGGGAAAGAAATTGAGATTGACGGTGAAAAGCACCTGGTTCGGGGAGTATTCGAAGGGGACGACTTGTTGGCTTTGGTATCTGTAAGGGATGAGGACACCAGCCAGAGCTTCACGGCAGCGGAACTAACGAGAGGGCCAACCTCCCCAACGCGTAGCGAAGCGTTGACCTTTGCCAGTTCAGCAGGACTTGGTAGGCCAAAGAGTGCTTTAATAGATACCCCCACATTGCTCGCGTCGCTTTTGGCGGTGGCGCCCCTTGTGATATTGGCGTTTTATGCCCTGATACTGTGCGTAGGCTATCTGAAGGTCTATCCTAACGCTTTGCGAGGCGGTATGTTGCTTGCACTTATTGCGTTCGCCATGTTGCTCCCTAGCTTTCTCGACAAGTTGCCGGACTGGATCATCCCTACACGCTGGAGCGATTTTTCTTTCTGGAGCGGCATAGCGAGCCAAATAGGAGACGACCTGCGCGAGTATTTGCTACTGTCCCCCAAGCTGCGTGACGTGGCGTATAAGACGCTGATCATCAAACAAGCAGTCATAGCGTTCCCGGCAGCCGGTTGCGCCATGGCGGCCTGCTTCCGAAGCTATGGAAAGAAAAATAAGTTAACTGCTGGCGATAAATAACAGAACCTGGGTATGCACTTGACGCCAACTGACCCAAACCCACTTCAGACAACTAAGCGATAAGGGGGTATCGACTTCGCTTCGACTGCGTACAGCGTTCGTC
>WRNV01000096.1 GCA_009776445.1 Oscillospiraceae bacterium
TTTTAGTTAGTATAAACTAACTTGAATAGGGGGATGATTATGACGTTAAGTGAGTTGAGCATTGGGGCAAATGGACGTGTCTTGGAAGTTGGCGGAGAAAAGGTTTTGAGGCGTAGGCTTCTGGAGATGGGCATCACGCCTGGGACAGCAATCACGATAAAGAAAATAGCGCCATTGGGCGATCCCATTGAGCTGCTATTGCGAGGCTATGTATTGACCATAAGATTGGAAGACGCCGAAAAAATAACGGTTGAAGAGGTGGAGTTATGATATTTGCTCTAGTTGGAAACCAAAATAGTGGTAAAACAACTCTATTCAATCAGCTAACCGGCTCGAATCAACATGTAGGCAACTTCCCCGGCGTTACTGTGGATCAAAAAATCGGGAACATCATCGGATACGATGACATGTCTGTTGTTGATTTGCCGGGTATTTATTCATTATCGCCCTATACAAGCGAAGAAATCGTGACCCGCGATTTTCTGCTCAAGCATAAGCCTGATGGAATAATCAATATCGTTGACGCGACCAATATCGAGAGAAATCTTTATCTTACCATACAACTAATAGAACTAAATATCCCAATGGTGTTAGCTCTAAATATGATGGATGAAGTTCAGGCAAACAACGGTAGTATCGACATCCGGCAGTTGGAGGAGTTACTCGGTATACCTGCAGTTCCCATATCCGCCGCGAAAAAACAAGGTATCGCCGAATTGGTCGAGCATATAATTGATGTCGCGCAAAACTACAAATCGCCTGAGCGCATTGACTTCTGCGACAGCGGCGACGGCGCGGACGGGGCGGTACATAGGGCGATCCACGCAATATCCCACCTTATAGAAGACCACGCCGCCAAGCAAAAAATCCCCGCGCGCTTCGCAGCCACAAAACTGGTTGANGGCGACGCGCCGATACAAAAATCTCTTGCGCTTTCGACAAATGAAATAGAAATGATCGAACACGCNGTCAAGGAAATGGAGACAGANTTAAATACTGATCGCGAAGCCGCGCTTGCTGATATGCGTTATCAATTCATTGAAGATACATGCANAAAATGCGTTGTAAAACCAAAAGAAAGCCGTGAATACCGNCGTAGCGTCAATATTGATACCATATTAACAAGTAAAATATGGGCTATTCCCGCGTTTCTTGGGATCATGTTCACAGTTTTTTGGCTCACATTTGGCGTAATCGGGAACAGATTGAGTGATTTGATGGTAATGGGGATTAATGCGTTGAGCGGAGTTGTAGATGATGCGCTGTCTGCGTATGGCTTAAACCTCATTGTCCACTCTCTTGTCATTGACGGAATATTCGCAGGAGTTGGGGCAGTTCTCAGTTTTATTCCCATAATCGTTACTTTGTTTTTCTTCCTGTCAATCCTGGAAGATAGCGGTTATATGGCAAGGGTCGCTTTTGTCATGGACAAGCCGTTGCGGAAAATTGGGCTTTCCGGCCGTAGTTTTGTGCCGATGCTCATGGGGTTTGGCTGCACAGTGCCGGCGGTAATGGCGACGCGGACGTTGGCAAGTGATCGGGATAAAAAAATGACGATATTGCTGACGCCATTTATGAGTTGTAGCGCGAAACTGCCGATATACGCATTGTTTACTGCCGCGTTTTTCCCAGAGTATCAGGCTTTTGTGATGATCGGAATTTATATTATCGGGATCCTATTAGGCGTCTTGTCGGCATTCATTATGAAAAATACTGTGTTCAAAGGCGCTCCGGTTCCGTTCGTAATGGAGTTGCCGAACTACAGGTTTCCTTCAGCGAAGACTGTTCTGCTTCTTTTATGGGACAAGGCAAAAGACTTTATTCAAAGGGCTTTCACGGTAATTTTCCTTGCGACTGTGGTGATATGGTTTTTGCAAACCTTCGATATACGATTAAATCCTGTTTCTCAAAGCACTGACAGCATTTTAGCTTTAGTCGGCAGGCTCGTCAGCATTATTTTTGTCCCGCTCGGTTTTCCGGATTGGCGCGTGGCTACATCGCTCATTACCGGGTTTGTCGCAAAAGAAGCTGTTATCAGCACATTGGGCGTTTTGACAGGCGCGAGCGTGACTGAACTTGGAAACACACTGCACACATTGTTTTCGCCTGCTACCGCATTCAGTTTTTTGGTGTTCACGTTATTGTACACCCCTTGTGTCGCGGCGGTTTCAACTGTGCGGCGTGAACTTGGAAGCCTGAAAGGCACGTCGCTTATTGTGCTCTATCAAACTGGTTTTGCCTGGCTAGTTGCGTTCGCTATATATCAAGTAGGCAGTTTGTTGTGGTAATGCGCGTGTTTTGTGTTCACAACATTAGACCAAGAATAGCAACCCTTGCGGTTGCCCAAAATGCGGTGGATTACCATAAAAGGGCAGGGGCAAGCCCTGTCCCTGCAGGTGTGATGATAGGCCTAAATGCGGTAGATATTGGTTTTCTTAAAATATTATATGGTTGAGGTCGTTTATGTCCTCGATATCGCCTAGGACGCCGACGAGTAAGAAGCGCTCGGTAATCGGCTCTTGCAGCAACTCTTTGAGTAATGTGAATTTTGACACCTCTCCCGTGCTGCGTACGTGCATGCGCGGGCCTGTACACTTGTGCAGATCATCACCTATCCGGATGTGGCTCTCGTCCGCGAATGATACTGTAATATCTTTATTGATCAATTCGTTTACTCTGTTCTCTAACTCAACTAGGTCGATGTCAGGTTTGTTTTGAAAACTGAGGATGAACCCATGATGGACGTCGGAGTGTTCATATTGATGCGTTTGGATACCGAGCCTCGACAGCACGAATTCGCATAAATCTTCGGCCGTATGCACCATAAGCCTTGCGTTTATCGAACTAAAAACAATGTCCGTGATCTCTTGCGGTTTTGGCCCGAATAGCGTTGGGCGGGTTATTATGACCTCCTCCCCAATGCCGATCAGCAAGTGGGCGTTTCGCCCCAGTTGTGGATAGATCAAATCGAAATGCTCGACAATTACGCGCTTGCCTTTGTTTACCGCGTAGAGGATGGCGTCGGCAAGTTCGTGAGTCTGTTTAAACGCTGACTCGAACCGGATGTCGATATGATATGTGTGCGGCGTATAAAACCCTGTCTCGTCAACGCTCAGTAGCGGAAGTGGCCGCACATTGACGCCTTCATCGTCATTTGTCAGCTCAAGGCCGGGGAACATGCCCTTGATGATCATGCTTTTGCCGCTTCCGGCGACGCCGACTAGGCCAATGAGCTTATCAAATGGGCTTAGGTACTGCTGGGCGATCTGCATTCCGAGATCGGCCATGCGTTCATTCCCTCGCGGGGCGAAAAAGACGCTGTACAGGTGGCTTTTCTGCATACGAGCCGAATATGGCACTGCACTCACTCCTATTTTTGTTTATTCCTGATACTATATGTCAAACTCCAGCCCTAGTAGCGGGGCGTGTTGTTGCGCGCCGTAGACGTCTGTATCGCCCAGGCTGCCCGAGCATATTGGGCGCTTTATTGTTGCTTTTATGGCCCTGGCGGGCGCATACGCGATTATGCTAACTATCTGATCCGGAGTTATGCTATACAATGAGCAAATCAACTCTTCGTTAATGAACATGCCTTTGTTTACTCGGTCAAATCCATCGAAGTCGTTGAAAATGATATCCAATGTCAACTCGTAGGGGCCGGAGTTTTTGCTGCGGATCACGCTTGCGAGGTCGGTGAGTTTTGTTTTCATATATATCCATTCCTTTACACTTACACTATCAACTTACTACTTTACTGTCCACACAGCGTGTATTCAATCGGGAACAGCTCTGCGGGATCGTCAACTTTGAGCAAGTGGTATACGCTGAAAGCAAATACCTCGCCTGCTTCAAAATCGCTGGGCGAATATGGGAACGCTATATTGCCAGCTGTCGCCCGCCTTCCTTCGAAACCATAATGTAGCAACGTAGAACGGGCTGTCGCGCAAATAGTGTTCGCTAATTCCTGCGTATCACCAATGGCTTCAATAATGATGCCAAATTCATGCGACGGCGGGTTTTCGCGAAGAGGTTCCAGCTTTCCCATTACACCGTCGCGACCGTAAATGATAAAGTTTAAGTGGTATGATAGCTCCCTGCCGCTAAAATTATCAGCTACCCGCGCTTTGACCCCGGCTATGATCTCGTCGATCTTTTGCGTCATAATCGCGTCGCGTGTACCTGCAATAGATATCGTGCGCCAACCGATCCTATGCGCCCCTTCCAGCTTGACAAAGTACCCGTCGCTTTGGACGAACTTGCTGCCGGATACGCGGACTGTGTCCGGGGTTTCCTGCTCGAAGCTTGCTTCGGTCAGGTCAAGATAGCCGCCGGGGCCGGGCAGGATACGAGGGTCGCTTTTCTCGTATAGCGTATGGGCAGCTACTGAAACGGTAGTGCATTTGCGCTCAGAGTTGAGCGGTTCCACTCTAAAGTAATCCTCGCCGATATATCCAAACATGCAGTCCGAACCGCTTCCGGGCGTCGCGCAGATGGCGGCGCACTCAAGGATCTTGCCTAAATGGGTGGCAAGCCCCCTATCGTACCCCTCCGCCACTGCGAGCGACGAGAAGACTGCGGGATCGTAGGCTCGCCCAGCTAAAATTACCTGAGCTCCGCCTTCTCTCGCCGCGATAAAGGGTTCGATCCCCATTTGCGCCACAATGCGCGTAGTCTCTCCAATAATATCCGCCGTCAACGCGGGCGCCGGACCAAGAGGCGTAATTCTTCCAGCGGCTAGTTCGCGCAGGATCATGTCTTTTGGAATTTCAGCATGGACGATTGCTAACTTGAATCGCAACCCGTTTTCCTTTGCAATTTCGTCGACGATTTCCCTATTCCAATTAATATGCGGCTCTCCCCCGCTCCCCCCTGCCGTGCCTATGCAAACCGGTATCCCGCGCTCCACTCCCGCTTTGATCATGATCCCTAAATCGCGCTTGACCGCGTCCCTGTCGGTAAACGAGACGCCCGCGCCGAGATAATATGGCCCGGGATCGGTTGAACCGGCGTCAACCGCTATCACATGTGGGTTCCGCTTCAAACCTTCTTCAAATGAAGAAAGTGGGAATCCGTAACCCAGGATCGCTGTGGCGGAAAGTATCCGGAATTCTTCTTTTTTCATTTATCTCGCTCCTGCCTTAGCTTTTCTTACCGCGAGTATACGCTGCATTTCGTTGTATACGACCATATACCCCTCGTCAACGCCCATACCAGGTTTCGCCAGCATCTGATCCGGCTTCGTCGCCATGGCGATGTGAACGCACACTTGCGCCGAACGGTCGGTCTCGTTGCATGTCCCACCCTGGTAAGCGCCCATTCCACGCTGCTTGCAATAGAGTACCGCTTCCACAACATTGCCTACACCGCCCAGGTCGGGCGTTTTGATCTGCGCCATATGCCCCGCCTTGTTGTCGGCAAAGTATTTGATATCCTCAAGCGTATTGCACCATTCGTCGGCTACTATCTCCACGCCTATGCCCCGCTCATCGACCAGTCTGGTCAGTTCCCGGAGCGCCAGCATCTGCCGCTCCCGCTCTTCCATATCCATAGGTCCTTCGATCCTCAGCTTAAACGGGCGAGCCGCATTTTCGAGGCGGGTGAGATAATCCGCTATCGCGGGGGCGTCGACGCCGAATACCATACCGATAGTGCCGTAGACGTCCAAGTGGAGCGTTGGGTTATAATCAGGATCAGGTCGCAAAGCGATAATACGGTCGCTCAGCCATCGGATATACTTTTCCAGTAATTCTCCCCGCTCTCCCAATTTTGTCTTTACATTGTTAATAAGCCCATGTGGTAGCACCTGCGCTCCCTTTATGATCATTTTATCGGAGTTTTCGTATCGACTGTCCCCACTTTGAGTAAAAATCGGGATCATTTCGTCGCTTATTGTGGTATTATACTCCTCCGCGATTACTTCGCACATCATCACATGCCGGGATTTCGCCACAGCGTCCAAGATGGCCTGGCTTATGCCATAGCGGATGGCAGTATGCAAGCGCCCGCCATTGACGGTCATGGAATCAAGCGCCGCGCCCATTGCCTTGAACGTTGTAATTTCCTGCCCAACAAGCGCCGGTTTTATATACCTGTCGATAAACGGGATGAAATTATCCGCAATGAACAGCGGATCCCTCCCTCCCGCGCCTGAATACTGCACCGCCGCGCAGTCGCCCCACGCGACTTGTCCGTCTTCCATGAACAGCAACACCGAGATAGACTCCCCCGCCTGTCGTACGGCGGCAAAACCGTCCGTCTCAGGTTTGCCGATATAGGCGGCTCCGTCCTGGACTGCACCGCTTTTTATAGCCCTCTGATCGTCAAAGAAAAATCCTGTCCGACCCGCCGAGCAAACTACATCGATTATTTTCAAAAAATCAACCCCCTAATGCGAGCTCTGACGCAACCAAAAATATGTTAGCCCGTAAGCGCTCGCAGTGGCTAGTATCTAGTGGTTAGTGGCTAGGAGACGAGAATGCGAAATTAACTTGTTATTAATTGCAGATAATGATCTGTGATGTACTAAATAGTGGATTCATGACGGCTATACAGCACGAATAAAGCTAGGTTGCGCAGGTTCTTAGCGCTCGCCTTGGTATATCACGGCCTGCCTACCAATCGCCCTTTGCTTATTGCGTATACATCGTCGATTACCATTTGGAATGAAGCGTCGCGCCTCTCGATCTTGGCGCGCTGGTTTATTTTGTCCGCGTTGAAATCCAGCAAATCTTTGCTTAGCGGAAGCGCTCCCGGCGCGAAAATTCGTATAGCGCCATCGTCGTCGCGAGCCGGGAGCATTTTTCCCATATTATATCGGCTCGGGGCGAATGGCACGTCGATAACCCCCGCCTGGAACGCCCTTACGGTGCCTACGGCGATATCACCTTCGCCCAATTCAAAGCACTTGTCTATGATACAGCGGGTTTCGGCAGTGATAATCCGTTTTTCATCATCAACGCATGGGTTTTCGAGACGCTGGTCGGCAAGCATTGAGATAAGCTGCTTTGTGCAGCGCAGCCCCTGGGCGTTAGCTTGCATTGTTGGTATTCCTATCGCTTCATGGGGTGTTTTTACGATTATTTTTGTGGCTTTGGCGAGCGCACCCACCGCGCTGCCCCAGGATATTACGCCGAATGCTTTGGATTCGTCCTGTGGGAAACCGCCCATCCATTGGTGGAGTACTGTAGTGACTACGACGTCTTTGTAACCGTAGTCAATTAAGTACGAATTGGTAAGCTCCTCAAGTGTGCGAATGGCTGCGACGTCTTGCGCCAGATTCCCGCACTGTCCATATCCCACAGTTATGCTCTTGACGCCCTGCTCCGCCGCCAGAAGGCTTTCAATGATGGCGACCGCGTGCGATACGCATGGCGGCACCAGCGTGCCGGTCAGCGGACCGAACGGCTCGCGGTTGATGCTGACGCCCATTTCTTCATAGAGACCGGTCAGGCGGTCAACATATTGCCAGTTCCTGATCGTCGTGTCAAGCGCGACGTTTTTTGCGTATGGGATGTTGTACGATATGCCGCCGCCCTCGTAGCCGGAGAAGCCACCTGCGTAGGAGATTTCTGTCAGTAACCTGGCGTCGGGCGTACCGTGCCGCACCTGTATCGGTATGTCAAGACTTTGGATCAGCAAGCGGCAACTGTCCACCCCGTGGTTCACAGCCGGAAAACCGTTGAGCATGGATTTGCACTGTCTCACGCTTTCCTCGATGCCGTTTTCCGCGTCTTTGTAGCGATTTTGGCGGGTGTAGCTATCGATGGTGGTCGGCAAAAGGTCAGCCTCGCCTTCGTTTTGCAAATAGGTTAGCAGCTCGATATGTTCACTCACCAAAGCAACACCTGCTCGCGGCTGAATCAGGGTGGTTCCACGATCCTTGGCTTCTTTGAGTTTTAGCGAAAAGTTTTTCTCCGGCCGCAAACTCTTGTGAAATTCCACAGCTTCATCGAGGTCGACCCGAGAGCCGGTAGGCCACTGTGCCAATACCTCCGCCCGCGATTTCAGGAAATCAGCTTCGGCTATTTTAACATTGCGCAATTCCATGACTTATACCCTCCTAAGGCGAACTCTATCCGCTTGTGTTACAGGTTATCGCTTGATGGACTGTTCAGATTTGTTTTTAATATATTCAGCGCTGTTCTCGGCTCGTAACTGCTGAGTAACCCCATTGCCGACAAAATGTACCGGCTGTCTACAAACAGCTCTGCTTGCTTTGGGCGAAGCGACTGTGGATACAGGTCGCTTCGCATGGCAAACGACGCGAGTTCCTCTTGCCTTTCCGAATGGAGCAGAGCGCCGCCTGTCATGACTAGCTTATCAATATAGGTCAAATCCTTACCGGTCTGTATGTAAGCCCGACCCGCCGCAGTGTACGTTTCTGTGAGCGTCCCTGCATGGCGCAATGTCGCCGTCTCTACGGCGAGCGCCGCGAGGGCGAAGTCGAGCGCCTTGCTCTCCGGGTTTTGGGGCAGCGCGTCCGAGTGGGTAGCCAGTCGGTCTAAATGATTACGCGTCGTTTCCTCAGAGAGTCCCGCTAGTTTCGCCACGCGGGATATCCCCACCGCTTCCACGATTCCGGGCGCTGAACGCCTCATGCCGATATCCCCTTCTACAGTGCGTTTTATGAATGGTTCCGGCAAACCTTTATATATGACTTCTGCGTTGTGCGGAGACCCTGTAGCTACGGAAAACACATCGGTTGTAGCGCCGCCAACGTCGACCGCCAACAGTTCGCCGATCCCCGGCTCCTCTCCGACGCCATTAGCTAACAGCTCAACCCCGTCAAGTACAGCCGCTGGGGTCGGCATAAGTATTCCGTCTAGCAACTGTCCGGTATGGCTGAGTCCCTTTGCATGTACTATCCTTTGAAGAAAGATTTCTCGTATCATTTGGCGGGCAGGTTCAATATTCAATGTATCCAAAGACGGCATGACATTATCGCAAAGATATGCCTGGCGATGCTTAAGTATTCGCATGACCTGGCTTGAGCAGCTCCGGTTCCCGGCTATGATTATGGGAAAATCTGCCGACATATCGGCAAGCACAGCGGCATTGTTCACAATACACTCTGTATTCCCACCGTCGGTACCGCCGGTAAGTAGGAGAATATCGGGGGATATGGTTTCAATTTCCATCGCGTCGCTTTCAGTTATATAATAACTATACACTCTCACAACTTTCGCGCCCGCGCCCAGCGACGCCAGAGATGCTGCCTTTGCCGTAAGCTCAGGCACAAGACCGCACGCAACCATGCGCAACCCGCCGGCCGCGCTGGAACAAGCTAAACGTTTGCTAAACTCCAAACGCCCGGTTTGCTTTTCCATCTCGGCAAGCGCTGAGGCGAGTCCATCCGCAACATCTGTTTCGACCGTAGTGCGCGACGACGCCGAGCCGATCAACCGTTGTTGCCCGATATCAACGGCGGTCACCTTGGTATAGGTACTGCCAAAGTCAATGAGTAATACTGCTTCCATAATAATCAATCAATAACCAATCAATCAGCAAGCCCAAGGTCTTCCCTGAGCGCCTTGATCGCCGCTTCCGGAGCTGTTCCCGGGCCGAAAACGCGATCGAATCCCATAGCCCTAAAGCGTTTTTCCACATCCTCAAAAGGCTGCTTCCCCACGACAATATTGCCGCCAACGTAGAGAAGAATTCCATCAAGCCCGCTCTCTATGCACTTATCGCGCATGCCGCGGCAATCCAGTTCACCGTGGCCATAAAGTGATGAGACTATTATGGCGTCTGCGGCAGTTTCGATCGCAGCGGCAATGTATTCCTCCTGCGAAACCATCACGCCAAGGTTAACAACATTAAATCCCGCTTCAGTAAACGCGTAGTACAGGATTTTGTTCCCTACAGCGTGAACATCGGCGCCTATCACTCCGAGTACGATCGTTTTTTTTTGAACGCTCATGATACTTCCCTTCGATGACTAAGCCTGTTTATACTCTTACTCTTATTTATTACTACACGCGAGATTTGCTGTTCGAGATACATCAGCGAACCTGCATCGATATGATATATGAATTCAATCGCCTCGCCGCCTTCCTGTTGAAAGACGCGCAGGGCGTTGGCCTCGCGTGGAGCGCAAAAACGCGCGCAGTGGTTCGGTACAATGAGGGTATCCATCGAGCGCATGAAAGCCTCCACGCCGTCCTGTCCAAACAGAATATGCGGCGTATCCCCTCCATTAGAGGTCAGTTCCGCGAGTGTCTCTCGGATCAATAGCGCGAACCGTTCGCTGGCCGCCAGTATCCCTACGCGCCTGTTTTCCCCCACCTTAGCCAGTTTTGCGACAGTATCGCGGGATGGGCTGAGTACTACTTTGCTGATATGCCCCTCCCTCGCCGCGAGAACCACTCGCTCAAAATGGGTCGGGGTAGTAACGATTATGTCCGGCGACTCCTCCACGAGGTCAAAATCGTGGGGCAAGTCGTCCAGTAATTGGTGCGAAACATCCGTGTTGCGTATCCGCGCTACCTGTTCAGAGATAACATGGAGTGTTTCTGGATTGCAATCAACTACGATCACACGCACGCGTAGCGGCTTGTCTTCCCACTTTTGCGTCCTTTGGTCGAACAACACCTGTGTATCTCTCAGTGAGAAACCAAGTTTTTGCATATCGTTTATCAAGTTGTCTACCAGCCATATTGCCTGTTCTTTTTTCCCTTGCTTATCTTTAACACCCCTGTTGCGGACAAAAGTCCCCCGCCCTCTCGCTTTTTCTATCGCGCCCAACCGTTCCAGCTCGTCATAAGCATGCTTGACGGTTCCGGTTGAGAATTTCATCTCCTCGGCCAATTCTCGCACAGTCGGCAATCTATTGTTCGGTTTGAGCAATCCTTCTTCGATCTCGGAGAGGATTGAATCCACGATCTGCCTGTAAAGCGGGTATTTGCCGTCGGACAGATCGGGCCGCAATGTTTTTTCATCCATAATAGTCATCCCATTTTTTCTAATTGCCAATTATCGTACTTGCGGAGTTAGTTGCTCATTGTTTCCGTGTGATCCATCGAAGATAATCAGCGCGGCCTTGCTTATATAGATCGTTTCCAAAACTGTCAACCACGACTGTTAAGGGCATGTTTCGGACTGTCAGCTTGCGGATCGCCTCGGGGCCAAGGTCAGCATACGCAACAAGTTCTGAAGCTTCGACGCAACGCGCCAGCAATGCCCCCGCGCCGCCTAAAGCGCCAAAGTACACAGCGCCGTATTCCATCATCGCCTTAATTACATCGGGTTCGCGCGCGCCCTTGCCAATCATGCCTGTTAGTCCCAGTTTTATTAAGCCGGGCGCGAAAGCGTCCATGCGGTAGCTGGTGGTCGGTCCCGCCGAGCCAATCACGCGGCCCGGTCTTTGCGGCGTGGGGCCTGTATAATATATGATTGCCCCCTCGATCGGAAATGGCAGCGGCTTTCCCAGCGTGATCAATTCCGCCATGCGCATGTGGGCGGCGTCCCTGGCGGTATATATCTCGCCTGAGAGCAGCACGCTCTCCCCGCAACGCAACGCGCGCGCGTCTTCCCGTCTCAGCGGCGTTTCAATCGCTTTTGTGTTCGTACTCATAATTCCTCGCTTGCGCGCCGCACAACGTGGCAGTTGATGTTTACAGCTACAGGTAGTCCCGCTATGTGCGTCGCCATGGCGGAAATTTTGACCGCCAGGGCTGTCGTCCGCCCACCGAAGCCTTGCGGGCCTATGCCTAACGTGTTGATCGATTCCAGTAGCTCGTCCTCTAGGGCGGCATACCACGGATCGGGGTGTGTGTCGCCGGTATCGCGCATTAAGGCCTTCTTCGCCATTAACGTCGCTTTGTCAAGAGTTCCCCCAATCCCAACGCCGACGACTATAGGCGGGCAAGGATCCGGTCCGGCTTCCTCTACAGTTCGCAATACGAAGGCTTTGACGCCTTCCAAGCCATCTGACGGGCGCAGCATCGCCGCGCGGCTTTTGTTTTCGCTCCCGAACCCTTTTGGAGCGACAGTAATCTTGCATTGCTCGCCAGGGACAATGTCGTAGTAGATCATAGCCGGCGTATTATCACCCGTATTGGCGCGCCGCAAAGGGTCGGCTACCAGCGACGCACGGAGGTACCCTTCCCGAAATCCCTGTCGTACCCCTTCGTGGATGGCTTCATTTAAATTCCCAATTATGTGTACATCTTGCCCCAGTTCAATAAACACGCAGGTCACCCCTGTGTCCTGGCAAATCGGCAAGCTTTCTTTTTTAGCAATCGTATAGTTTTCTATGATTAATTCAAGCGTTTTTTTTGCTTGTGGCCACTGTTCGCGCTCAAGGCTGTCGGATATGCTTTTGCGCGCGTCGTCTGGCAATACGCAATTTGCCGTCACACACAGCCGACGCACAACCCCGGTTATGATTTCAGCTTGCAGCTCCCTCATCCCAGCCTCCTCCTGCGCGAAAAACGTTATTTTTGAACATTTTACCCATAATAGCATCAACGGGAAATTGTGTCAACACAATTTCCCCAATTGTTATATAACAATAAATGGCATGATGTTTAAAACATGCTGTTATACTCGTCAACAGTTATATCAATATCCTTTCGCGACTTCTATTTGCTGTACACCAATAAATTTAGCAACCTGGGTATGCACTTGACGCCAACTGACCCAAACCCACTTCAGACAACTAAGCGATAAGGGGGTATCGACTTCGCTTCGACTGCGTACAGCGTTCGTC
>WRNV01000097.1 GCA_009776445.1 Oscillospiraceae bacterium
CCCCACAGTCAGCCCGCAGCCTATCGGCAGCAGCCTGCCGTAGCGGCGGGATACCGCTCGAAGGGGTGTATTTCGTTTGCCCGTCCTTAATAGCTTTGTACGCAGCCTCCTTGATATGATCGGGCGTATCAAAATCAGGCTCGCCCGCTCCGAACCCCACAACATCCAATCCGTCAGCTTTCATTTGCTTGTACAGCGCGTCCACTTTCAGCGTCGACGACGTCTGTACCATTGAAGCAATTTTCGATATCCCCTTCATTTAGTTCTCTCCCTGTTCGTTGTTGAAGAGTATTATATTTCGCTAAAAGAGAAAATGCAACAAAAATGCTGTTTATTGCATCCACTTATGTAAAATCGGCGAGAGCTTTTTATAGATTGGCCATATAATTAAGGAGAGTAGTATACCTTTAAGGAGGTTGAAGGGGCAAAACGCGAACAGCACGAGCGTCAGTTTGTCTTTTATCGCGGGGATTACTTTTGACGACATGCCAATAATCGCTTCCAGCGGCGCTAAGAGGATAGAATAGAGCGGTATTGTTATAAAGTAGTTTACCAAAGCGCCGGCAGCAACTATCGACGCTGTCCCGACACTCAGACTGACCAGCGCCCCTTTTTTTGTTTTATGGGTTTTGTAGTACAGCCCCGCCGCGCCAACAAATGCCGATCCAACTATGAAATTCGCAAGTTCGCCCACACCAGAAGTCGAGGTCATAATTAGGTGCAGCAAGTTTTTAACGAGCTGTATGAGGATTCCGGCGGCGGGTCCCATAGCGAACGCGCCAATGAGGGCGACCGCGTCGGAAAAGTCCAGCTTGAGAAAATCGGGAAAAATAAATGGCAAGGCGATTTCCAACAGCATCACGATCCAAGCGCTGGCGCCGAGTATTCCGATTTTCGCGATGTACCCGGTGTTAAGTAGTTTTGTCTTGTCTCCCATCGGTTTTTCGTTTAATTCCATCATTGCGACCATCCTTTCAATTCTATAAAAACAACGCACCTGAAAACTCTCTCTTCAGGCGCATTGTAAATCGAGTAAATAACCGCGCGGATAAACATCTCAATTTCTATCCCGTCATTCTCCCATCCAGACTTTAACTGTCGGTATTGGAATCACACCAATTCCGCGCCTGGGCATCAGCCCAATGCAGCGCTCGCGGACTTTACCGCCGGTAGGGATTTCCACCCTGCCCCGAAGACGTCGTTATTCAGCTATGGTGGCATATTAGCACACTGTTAAGCGTTTGTCAAATATTGTTCAGAGACGTTTAAATTTGTAAAAATGAACAAAAGGTCCGTCCCTGTGTTCAAGTTATCCTCAACATGATACTGTCAAGCAGCTTATTCTCGGAGCTGTAGAGCAACAATGACAATTGCCCGGTATACTTGTTCTTATTTACGCTAACCAGTCCATTAGCATTTACTGTGGCTAGCCGCGAATCCGTAACAACCCATTTGATACCGCTTACAACAATAGCTCCGTTGAACGTTGCGTAAAATTGACCGACGCCACCTACGGTCAGAGTCACACAATTCGGCACGGGTTGTAAGCTCGAATAACAAATCTCATATACAACTGTAATAGTGGCGTTCACTGTTACACTGGCGCCAACAGTATCCAGCGCAACCAGGTTTGAGCCCTCATCTCTTGTGTTGCTCGGACTGTAGCTAACGGTAATGTTATAATCGCCGTCAGCCACGTCGTCCTTTACCTTGAATTCAATCAAAAGGATCACACCATCAGAGTCGTCGTTTTCAGTACCGAACCATGAAACTCTAAATGGATTTTTTTGATACGTCACATCATTTAATCCAGTAAACAATAGGTTTCCCAATGCGGGGCCGCTACTAACACTGGTTTCGCTCACAAGCTCAAATGCATTTTCATCATAGCTTATATCCAGCGCCAAACTAGCAAGTCCGGAATTTCCTTCAAGCTTAACTTCCACTGCCACGGTTTCGCCCGGTTTCACAGGTTCAGATGGATTTATAACTGAAACTGTTGGATTATCGCCCAATATCTTAGAAGAAAGGGTTGTTACACTAAATGGCGCTATACTACTAGGCTGACTAACATTTCTTTCAACAGGGAACTTGTCAAACCATCCGTTGATATATTGCGCAATGAGAATGGCATCAGCAAGCGTCACTTCCCCATCGCCATCCACATCAGCGGCTCGAATGTCTATATCCAATGTCCAGCCGTTAATATACTGTGCAATTCGTATGGCGTCGCCAAGCGTGACTTCCCCGTCGCCGTCCGCATCCCCGTAGATGTAATTGATAACAAACACTCCACCGTCCTGTGTATTTACAGAAACCAGGTTAAGACCCTCGTCACGGGTGTTGGCTTGCAAACAGTTGGCCCAGACACAGTAATACGCTTCTTCAGCGGTTTCAAGAATTCTAAATGTGACTAATAAAATATCCCCATTGGAGTTATCATTTGATGTGCTAAACCATGATACTCTAAACGGATTGTTTGTGTACGTCGTACTATTTACGCCAGTAAATATTAAATTGTCAAGCGCGTAACCGCGTCTAACACTGGTTATACCTTCCAACTCGAGTCCAATCGCGTCATAATAAATGTCCAGCGCTAGACTCGCTAGTCCTGGATTGTCCTGTAGTGAAAAGGCCACTGTTACGTTATCTCCCGGTCTACCTAACGCGTTTAAAGCACTGATAGTTGCTGCCAGTAGTGTTTTTACTGATAGTGTATAGCTTCCATAACTGTCGCCTGAATTTTGCGTAGCTATAATGTAGTACCATCCGTTATCATTTGTGAAAAATGAGATCTCAGCGTTCAGATTACCACCGGAATTATTACCCTCTGTAACGTATTGCTGCAAAGGGCCCCATACATAAAGGTAACTGTCAAAGTCGGACGACTCCATTGATATCGAGACTTTTTGCCCATATGCCAACCATATCCGATAGACACTATACCGTTTGCCTGAATTCGCTTCGAGTATCGGGTTGGAAGGCGTTATTTCGCTAGACCCAGTATATGGCGCTGATATTTCATAACTCGAGTAATCATGCGGTCTCCATATCGCGAATAAATGCAGGTTGACGTCTGATGTATACACCTGTCCTCTCTGGTAATATGTCCCATTGCCCAAAAGATCGGTATTCCATCCCATAAAGGTATACCCAAGCCGAATTGGGAGTTGGTTGCTAATCCTTGCCGTTTCACCGAATAAGTACGCTTCTGCCGGCGGGGCGGGAGAACCGCCGTTCGCGTCATAACTTAGAGTAACAATGTCGGACATAGCCCTTACCGACAGCGAAAACGTGCCATTGTGTATTGATGGGTTATACCAAGTTGTAGCGTGCAGGTAGAATGTACCCGGCTCAAAAACACTATATCTTAGTATCGCGCGAGACGCACCGCCGCTACCATAGTTATACGCGACGATATTCCCCGCCTCATCATAGAGTACAAGATATGCGTCCATGACGTACGCGTCCATTCTGGCTTCAAGCAATTGATCTGAATCCAGCGAAAAACTGTAGCAAAAGCTTTTTGCCCAAGTATAAGGGGACCAGTACGCGCTATCCTCCAAATCTGCTTGCACGTTAAACGGTAGTAGTTGAGGGTTGTCACAATAAGCCCACAAAGCGTATAGCGTTGTTGAACCGGTTAGTACAGCAAGTTCCCTTGGTCTGTAAATAATCCCTGAATAGTTGGCGCCATCCACCACGTTTATCCGTTGCGCCGTCCATCCGCGAAAAACATAGCTGCCGCCTGGTAGCATGGGTATAACATCATAAATTCTGATCGGGATATTGGACGCAAACATTTCCGACCACGGATCGCTAAGGCTTCCGTTTGCATCGTACGTAATAGTGCTGTCCACGCGACCTACTGAGAGTCTTGCTGACCCATGGCTGCTTGACCATTGCGTTGCCACAATATAGTAATAATCGCTACTTGGCAATAAATAGTCAATACGGGAGTCGAGACTACCCTCACTATCATTGTTATAGGCTAAAAGTTCAAAGTTCGAGTCGTAAAAAAATAAATAGCTGTCTAAATCAGTTGAATCCATTTTCATCTGGATTAATTGTCCAAGAGTTCCAAAAAACTTATAGCCTTTTCCAAAAGTTCCCAGTTCAGATAGTTCCTCACTACCATCAAACAACAATGGAGTCATTGACGGTACTGAAATTGTTGTAAATTCCGCTGGACTGATTGCGGTTGCGACAGTCTCAATTGTCATTGCCGGAGCAACGTTCACTCTGTCTTTTGATATAGAATTACTGGTGCGCTGGTTTTCTGGTAAAACGCCCGGCGATCCTTCGTTTGGCGTGGGCGGAGCAGTAACATCTGTTCCTTTGGGCGACTCAGATTCCGCGCCAGAAACAACCGCAAACGCAAAAATGCCCATCTGTGAAAAGATCATAACTATAATAATAATTAGCGACAACACGACTTTGCTCGACCTCGACTTGTTTCTTCCATTCATGAATTAATCCCTCCAATTTTTTAGTTTTTTAAGTGCGAGAACACTCCAGTTGATTACCTGCTCGAAGTAATTTGGATTCTTTTGCCACGGAAAACTCAACCATTTGTGTCAAATCTGTCGCTTACCTATGTGATAGTAATTTATCTTACCGATTGCAAATGTGACTTTCAGATTGTCCGCATATACATTTTAACATAAATCCTCCACAATGCAAGTGCTTGATTTTCTTGTTAAGCAGTTAGTAACACTGTAAGTGGACATTGTTAATTATGCGCAAATCGCTTTAACTCATTGAATATGCTAGACTTTTTTTTGCGTTTATGCTTGCGTTTTCCTGAGGTATATGATACATTTTGGGTGTAAAAAAAGTGTTAAGATCAACGATTTATCATAAGCATGCACGATGTCTCCCGCCTCTGGAGAGTAATCTTGAGAGTAAACAACTGTCTATACTATTGAGCGATAAAATTTGTGGCATATTTCTAATTTATCCATGAAGAGTCAAGCTAGCGCCAGATATGGCCAAGCCTAAAATTGAAAGGAATATACTATGAAATACTTGTCCCGTATGATATCTATTGTTTTGATTATTTGCCCTATTGTGTCGATATTTTTGTTCACTCGCGTTGGAGCGCAGACACCGTCAATAAACCAAGCGTCCGCCCTGGAAATGAATCATTTATCTGAAGGGTACCGTCTAGCGACTGTAGAGCAGAACAGTCCGGATCTCGACCTAGCTGTGGATTTGGGTGAATTAGTCAAACCTGAAACGATAGACATAGAAAGTGGGAAAAAGATATCGCTGCAAATAGACATATTACGCAAGGAAAGCGATGATAACCAAGCTCAAACACTGGGAGCTCTTGCCGCGTGTTATAAAAAGGAAATATATACTAGTGATAATCCACTCGACGCAGCAACTGATATCTACTTAAACCTCGAATTTTATGAAGAAGGCGACGAGCAGCTGGATTTATATTGTGAAGGCTTCCTTTTGCGAAACAGCAGCGCGATTGATATTTCAATACTTCCTGGAACTGCCTACTATATCAATGAAACTGCGGGCGTGGCTATTGCGCTTCCCGAGGTCACGGCGTCAGATGTGTTCTTTACGTTCGATCCGCTTGTTCTAGAAACTATAGAACAATACGGACAAATCGACATTGGCGCGGTGCAATTTGACATAATGCCAAATTATATGGCGTCCGCTCATCTGATAACATCGGCGGAAAATTATTCCAGACGCGACAGCGCAGATTCAACACTAGAAAACCCAAACCTCGTCAGGTCGGGCTTCAACGATACGCTTAGGATTACGGCGGAAGTCTACAACACAGGGGGAATAGGAATCACGGACGCATATCTCAATGTCACGTTGCCAGATGGGGTAGTGTACCAAAGCGGTACGACAAGGGTAAACAACGAGCCTTGGTATGATTCGCTGCGAGGAGGCAGTTTGCAGTTGCCGGAGCTACGTGTCGGAGATGTGTATAGAGTTCAGTTTATCGTTGAGCTCGACGTACCCGTTTCGTCCTATGAAAGGGTGTTGACGACGCCTATTACACTATTGTATGCACAGGAAAACTATGCAAGTAGTTATATCGTAGCTCAAATTGAGCCTGATGAGATATACTCTAGAAAAGCTGTTTATAACACAAAAATGCCAATTATACTGAGTTTATGTACCGCGCTGTTGTCGTTGGTCGGGTTTATAGCGCCAAAGATTATTGAAACAATACCCGAAGGTGTAAAAAGGCAGCATGCCAACAAGATACTACTGTACACGGGATACAGTTTACTTGTTTTATTTGTGGGGTTGTTGCTGCCACTTATGTTTCCTGGGTCACTTAGGATATGGCCATGGATGCAAATCGCAAGTAAATAGTTGAAGATATCAATCATGGACACCCGTACTTTTTCATTTGTACGTGCTATCCCTGTTACTGAACAATGTGTGGTTGGGCAACTGCGGTTTTTAAACCATGCAGTTTTAGTATTTCTTGCCCTCTGTTGTTGAAGAACGCTACACGCTCTTTTGTTGTCATGTCTTTTGTCTTCTCATAAAGCTTTATGCACGTAATATGTGTGACGTGTGGCCAAAGTTAAGGCCCTAAAGCAGGTGATCCAAATCGGGCAAGAGGTAGGTGATTAGTTCACCTACCTCTTACCCGATTATGTTTCTCTGTTGATAGAAACTGTTAAATAATCCTCAAAATAATACTGTCAAGTAGCTTATTCTCGGAGCTGTAGAGCATCAATACCAATTGCCCCGTATACTTGTTTTTATTGACGTTGACTAGTCCGTAAGCGCTAACTGTGGCTAACCGAGTATCCACGACAAGCCATTTAATACCACTTGTGATTATTTCCCCATCCAACGTGGCGTAAAATTGCGCGGCGCTACCTCCGTTGAGTGCCATATTAATTGGCGCGGGTCGGAAGTTCGAATCATAAATCTTATATCCACCTGTATTATCCGCTTTATGTACAGTTGTACTAAGCGTTGTTGGCGTGATCAAGTAGCCGTCTGGAGATGCGACTGCGACTGTTACGCTTGTGCCCTCAGCCCATGTGCCTGATATGCCCAGCGTGTATACCGGCCCTGCGCCAGACAGCGTACCCTTCGTCGCTCCGGTCACTGTGATGTTGTCGGCGCTCAGTCCGGGAATCGCTTGGTCGAACGTCAGCGTGAGCGCCGTAGTCGTGTCCGAGTTGGCTGTCCCGTTGGCTGTTAAGCTAAGGAAAGCCACGGGGTAGATATTGAGAACAAAGTTCGCTGTCACTGTAACTGGGTTGGCCGGCATGATAAAACTGGTATCGGCGTTGTTGGCGTTCTCAAAAGTCACACCTGAGCTTTCCGTCGTCCAGTTGGCAAATTGCAAGCCTTCTGGCGGCGTACCCGCACTGATGTTGACTGTCGCGCCCTCCTCATAGTCACCGTCGCCCGTGCCGTTGATTACAGTAACGGAATAAGTGGCTTTGGCGATATATATGGTCAAAGGAGCCGATGTTGAGACTTCATAATTGTCGTCGGATGCTTTGGTAGCTGTAACCACGACTTCACCAGCGCCGGTGATTGTTACCTGTCCGTTTTCTGTCACTATTGCCGGACCAGAAATCAATTTGTAAGTCACAGTACCTGCACCGCTGCCGCCAGATGTGGACAGCTGGAAAGGTGGGTCGCCGTATGTTTTGTTGGTAACTGGCGTAATTACCAGAGGGGCTTGCTGGGCTTTGGCAACCGGTCCGACCGGTGTGGATGTCACCTCGCCCATGCAGTTGCTCGCAGTCACAGTGACGGATATCATTTGCCCAATGTCATTTTGTATAAGCAAATATGTCGCGCTGTTCGCGCCAACGATATCGGCGTCAGTGCGCTTCCATTGATAGTGCAAATCGCCTCTATCCGCTCCTGCTGGGTAGGTCGTCAGACCTGTTGTAACCGCCGTGAGTATCTCATTATATATAGCCGAACCAGTGATGTTTACCTCACCACCCAGCACGATCGCGCCAGCACTGATTACGATTGATAACTGCTGCGTTGCGCTGCCCACACTGTTTTCCGCTTTGACAGTAAAGTTTGACGTGCCAGGAGCCGTCGGTACCCCTGTAATCACACCCCTAACTGGGTCGAGTTCCAATCCATCTGGCAGGCTACCCTCGGTAACGCTCCATGTGATATTGCCTCCGGTGGCAGTAAGAGTTTGATCGTATACGGAGGCAACCGTACCGTCCAGCAAAGATGCTGTTGTGATTACTGGGGGTGCGATCACGGTGATTGCACCAGATATGATATCGAAGGGTACATCTATATCATTTTCATCAAAACATTGACTAACGACAACTGTGATGGGTATATTACCAGAGTCAGATGTTGCGCTAACCTTCAGCTTTAAGGTTACCAACAATCCGTTTTCGTATGTATTTTCCATGTTAGATGGGAACATTAGGTTTACATATGAATCAGTAAAGTTGGCTCCAGTAGGACGTGCTGTTGTGATTGGGAGTACTTCTGAGCTCCCAATAAAAGGCCATGTAGACTGATTATTGGTATAGTTGAGTGGATCATAATCCCATTCAAGCCTTGAGTCCAATGTGATATTGAGACGAACCGAAGAAAAACCCGGATTTCCCGAAACTCTAATCGGGAGAAGTACGGAATCACCCGACTTAGTAGTTACGTTTTCCACAGTAAATATCAATCCATCTGCTGCTTGAACGGCAACGCTAAAAATAGGAAATGTGAGAAATGTTATGACAAGTAACAGTAATACAAATCGTTTCATGCTATATTTACTCCTTCTTCAAATTTATTATTTAACTATTTACTTGAAGGTCCGAGAACCACAGGCCAACCATTGAGATATTGTAGAAGTCTTTGGTAATCCCGGTCATCCACAACCCCATCTCCGTTTGCGTCCGCACCGGGATGTATCTCTACAATCCAACCGTTGAGAAACTGTAGAAGCCTTTGATAATCCCGATCATCCACAATCCCGTCTCCGTTTGCGTCGCCATATACAAACGTGTATACCGAGACTGAACCAGAAATGATTTTGTAAGGTACATCCTGGTCATTTTCGTCAAAGCATTGATTAACATCTACTGTTATGGGTATTTCGACAGAATCCTCAGTCGAGCTGATCTTTAGCTTCAACGTCACTAACACACCATTTCCATACGTATTTTCCATATTTGAAGGAAACATGAGGCTTACATACGAACTAGTAAAATTGGAACCTGTTGGACGAGCCGTTGTGACAGCGAGTACTTCAGAACTTCCCGTGAAAGGCCATGTAGACTGATTATTGGTATAGTCTAGTGGGTCGTAATTCCACTCAAGTCCTGAACCCAATGTTATATTGAGGCGAACCGAAGAAAACCCGGGGTTATTTGAAACCATAATCGGCACTTCAACATACTCCCCTGATCTTGCCTTCTTGCTCACTACAGTAAAGGTCAACGTATCTTGAGAGCCACCATCTCCATCTTGATTTACCGAGACTGTCTGGGTGAATCCGTCACCTGTTACCGTTATAATCCCTGTGCGACTGGTTCCGGTGTTGGCTTGCGCTGTTAGGGTGAGGCTTCCGTTGTTGGATCCGCTGGCAGGTGAGACGGTCAGCCAGGACTCAGCGTTGCTGGACGCTGACCAGGCTATATTGGACATGACCGATGTGGTAGTGCTACCGCCCGCCGCCGTCGGGTGCCAGCTATTGGGTGAGAGCGCGAGATACTGTGCTGATCCACCAACGGTGACTTTCCCGGCTTCGTTGTTATATTGCGAGCTGTTCAGAGGACCCCGCGAATCACCAACTGAGGTAAACGATAGCGTAATAACTGCGTCCCCGGCGGGCGCATCGTTTATCACGCGAAGTTTCAAGGATACCAATGTGCCACTCTCCACATAGACACCATTCTGGTCCATGAAATAATAAGTAACCGAATTGGTGCCAAGGACACCTGGATTTGCAAGAAATTGTATAAATCCGCCATGAGTCCAAGGGTGTGTGGCTGAATTACCGGGTACGTATGTACCCAAATCTTGCCACTCTAGCCTTGTGCTATCGAATGTGACTGTTAATGCAATAATATCCAGGGCATCGCTATTGTTTTTAACGGTAATGGGGATAAGAACATCTTCACCCGCTTGTGCAGTGGCGCTCCCCACAGTGAAAGTCAAGTCATCAGACGCCGCCATCGCCGAAACAACAAAGCTGCTGACTATTATTATTAGTCCTAAAGTGATAATGTATGAAATAAACCGTTTCATTTAAATTCTCCTTAATACTATATTTTGATTATAATTTTATAAAACCAATTGGGGTTATTTAGGCCCCAAAATTTCATATCCCGGCCACTCAGCCAGATGCCGTGCGAGATAAAGGGCGTCAAAAACATCCACATATCCGTTGCCATCCACATCAGCGGCCATTGAGATAGTTTCGTACCCTAGCCATCCCGCAAGACACCTCGCCAAGTATAGCGAATCGAAAATATCCACAACGCCATCGTCGTTCACGTCTCCATAGAGGATACCAATGGCGCCCTCGGTAAAACTCGCTTCTAGGGTTCTGCTGGTTGTGGCCGTGAAAGTGTATTCTACTTCTCCATTGATTTTCGAGTTATTCTCATACCACCCCTCAAAGGTATAGCCCATGTCGGGGGCGGCAATCAGCACTACGGTAGCGCCTTCGATGTATGTGCCGCCACCGGAAACAGCACCACCTGTTCTAGCTGTGGCCGCGATGCTGTATATGGGAATTAACTCGGTGCCATCATAGGCAATATCATAGTTGTTATATCCATTGATAAATGGTGCAGTGAAATTTGTAGTCAAAATGTTTTCGTTATACTGTGCGGTGTCTGATATTCTCATCCTCGTAGCGTTGTCTGCGGTATTATTGCTGAATACGACACCTGATCCAACGGTCAGATTTGCCAAGTTGGCTGCGAAAATACCTCCACCGCTGTTGACGCCAGTGGCTGTGGCTATGTTATTACTCAGCATGGCTGTACCGTTCAACTGGATGATGTCAGTGGTTGACTCAGCACAAACGCCGCCACCGCACGCAGCCTTATTATTATTTATATTGGCTGTGCCCTTCACGGTTAGCGGACCCCACACATGTATACCTCCACCATAGTTTTCGCAGATATTGTTCGAGATCGTTCCGCCCTCGATTAAAACAGCCTCTGTGTCACTCCAACAACACACGCCGCCGCCCCAACCCGAATAATTCCCGTCTATGATGCCACCGCTGATTATCAGCGGGCCTTCGGCAAGTATGCCTCCTCCGCTGCTGCTTTCACCCTCTCTGCCACTTTCACCCTCTCGGCCAATGCTGTTATTGTTTGAAATCGTGCCACCCTCAATCAAAACATCACACCAGATATATATACCACCACCCCACCCTGAACAGTTGCCATCTATAAGAGCTGTACCTCTGATTGTTAGTGAACCCTCCATAAACATACCGCCGCCAGCAGTTCCTGAGGTATTACTAGATATTGCACCGCCATCAATTAGTACAGCCGACTTATCAGTGACTCCGCAAATACCACCCCCAAAATTTTCCGCATAGTTATCGGCTATGAGGGCTGTATGTCTAATCTCTAGCGATCCTCTGAACTCAATGCCACCGCCTTCAATTGAGGTGTTGTTTGAGATTGTACCACCTTCTACCAAGGTAACTCCCATATCTTTAGCGTAGTACACGCCCCCGCCATATTGCGCATTATTTCCGTTTATGGTTCCACCACTGATGGTAAGTGAGCCGTTAGCGTACACACCACCACCAAATTTGGCATCGTTTCCGTCTATGATCCCACAGCTGATGGTAAGCGGGCCGTTGGCATATATACCGCCGCCAGAGGTGTTAGCTGTATTGTTCGAGATCGTGCCGCCCTCTATCTGTACTGGCTCCGTATCGCTGGCGTTGCACACGCCTCCCCCCCAAGTCGCCTTGTTCCCATCTATTGTTCCACCACTAATGGTAAGCGGGCCTTTGGCATATATTCCACCGCCACCGTTATTGCAAATATTATTCGAAATTGTACCGCCGGACATGGTGAGTTCACTGTCAGCATAAACAGCCCCTCCCCATGTGTCGTTAGTATACCTGCAATTTTGAATATTAATGCTCTGGATTGTGATATCTTTGTAGATTGCGATGCCGCCTGAGTTTGGCGTGGAAGCTCCGTTTCCGTTAAATTGGATATCGTCGGATGAATTGATTGTTGTTATGTTTGAGCTAGCGGCAATTGTAAAATGTCTGTTTCCGGCTCGTGGAAGGATGTAACATGCGCCCGGGATTGAACGTAAGAGAGTGAGCGCGGCGCTGTTCGCTGGTGTATTAGCAGCAGGTGTGGTGGTCATGACATGTATACCAGCCGGCAGATTGACAACTATTGTATCGTTCGTCGTATCGGCTAAAGCAGTCTGGAAATCCTCAATGGTGGTGACAGTGGTGGACACAGTTGATGTTTCCACGATTTCGTTAGTTGTTTT
>WRNV01000098.1 GCA_009776445.1 Oscillospiraceae bacterium
ACCCCCACTCCTACCCCCACTCCAACCCCGCCGCCGTCCACTGGGGCTACTTACAACATCGCGGACTTTTACACGAAGAACGGCCAATTGCAAGTTGTAAAAGGGGATATCATTATTGTAGGCACGAAACAATATAAAGTTTTGTCCAATAGTTATGCGATAAGCTATTGGAGCCAGAATTCCTTAAACACTGCCATTTCATGGTGGACTGCTTACCTTGACAGCTATGCCGCAAGCGGCGTGGTAGTTTTGGTGTAGCCGCCCGAGAGCTATAGTGATCCGCGTTCATAATATGCCAGATGAAGCGCTATGGTGATAATTCTAAAGTGTGAGCCTGGAAATAGTCCCCCATTTTTATGCGAAGCGTAGGTGGGGGACAAAGTTACTGCTTTTAGGCAGTCGAGAAAAGATGATATCTATGTATCTCTTAGTTCGGTCAGGTTCTGGTTGATGAGGCTGTGGGCAAGTTGTTTCCCAGCCGTGCAGCAAGCCCCGTATTGCGCTGTGTAACGCGGTTGTTTTTCACAGCCATCGCGATAGCTTTGGTGGTTCCGACCAGCACCACGCCCTTTTTCGCGCGTGTGACGCCTGTGTAGAGCAGATTCCTCTGGAGCATTATGTAATGCTGTGTCGTCATCGGGATTACCACTATATCGTATTCGCTCCCCTGTGACTTATGAATCGTGGTAGCATAAGCGAGGACGAGTTCGTCGAGTTCCGTTACGTCGTATGTTTTGGGAAGAGCGCCGTCAAATGACACGGAAATGGATCGCTCTTCCTCATTGACGGTTACGACCCGGCCTATGTCGCCGTTAAAGACTTCCTTATCGTAATTGTTTTTGATCTGCATGACCTTATCGCCAAACCTATATTGTATTCCGCCGCGGCGCAACATACTGGTTGATTTGTTCAACGCGCCCTGGAGGACAACATTGAGGTTTTGAGCCCCGCTCTCGCCGCGCTGCATGGGGCATAACACCTGTATCGCCGATGGCTTCAGCCTGAAATACATTGGCAGTCGCCTGACGCACAAGTCGATGATCGTTGTGGGGATTTCAGCGTTGTCCGGTTGTTGGACGAAGAAAAAGTCAGATTTTTTTGAAGATTTTAATTCGGGAAACTCACCTCGGTTGATCCTGTGTGCATTCATGATTATCTGCGATCCCATTGCCTGCCGGAAGATCCTGCTGAGCTTCACTACCGGGACAGCGCCTGAATCGATCATATCCCGCAGCACATTTCCGGGGCCTACCGACGGCAGCTGATCTACATCGCCAACAAAAACAACCGTCATCTCGTCGGGTATGGCGCGAAGCAGGTTGTACATAAGCACTATATCTATCATCGACGACTCGTCGACAATCAGCGCGTCGCCTTCAAGNTTGTTATCNTCGTTTCGTTGGTACCCGTTTGGCGGTTTTGCCTCAAGAAGCCGGTGTATGGTCTTTGCCTCCATTTTTGTTGTTTCGCTCAGCCGTTTTGCGGCGCGCCCAGTAGGCGCGGCTAGAAGTATCCTCATTCCGGCTTGCCGAAAAACCGCGATGATGCCCCTTACTGTCGTAGTCTTACCAGTACCCGGCCCTCCCGTGAGGATCATAGCCTTCGACTTGGCAGCAGTACTGATCGCTGATTTTTGGATATCGTCATATTGGATTTCGGCGTCTTGTTCGACCCGGGATATTATATCGCTGACGTTGGGGAACGAAAACTCGCCCCGCAGAAGCGTGAGTATCCGCTCAGCTACGCCTCTTTCACAGTGAAACAACGAAGGTAGATATAGGCTGTCGGGTGGTTCGAGTATTATATCCCCGACCCGTAGCATTTCATCTATGGTCGTATCAAGTTTTGACTCATCTATATCGAGCATTTCAGCGGATTTTTGCGCAAGTTCCCCGCGAGGCATGAAGCAGTGGCCGTTGTTGTTGGAGCATTCGTTCAAGACGTACAGCAACCCGCTTCTGCGGCGGTAGGCGTTTTCTTTGTCGAAGCCCATTTTCTGAGCCACAGTGTCTGCTGTCTTAAAACCTATGCCCCAAATCTCTGTGAGCTTAAACGGGTTACTCTTGACAACGGAAATGCTGTCCTCTCCAAACTCCTTGAATATTCTAAACGCAAATGCTGTTCCGACGCCGTGCCCCTGCAGGAAAAGCATGATGTTTTTTATTTCCCGCTGTTCCTGCCAGGCTTGTTTTATCATAGCCACGCGCTTTATCCCTATGCCTGGCACTTTGATCAGCTTATCCGGATCTTGTTCAATTATTTCCAAAGTTTCGGCGCCGAATGTTTTGACTATGCGCCCCGCGAACTTGGGGCCGACGCCTTTTATCAGCCCGGAGCCAAGGTATTTTTCTACGCCATAGACGGTCGCGGGGAGCGTTTCCTCAAATTCGAGCGTGACAAATTGGCGCCCGTACTTGCTGTCCATCTTCCACTCACCCTTGAGTGACAGTATGGCTCCGACATTGACTGTGCCCATATTACCGACTACCGTGACAAGCTCGCTAAATCCTCTGGCTTTGACCCGGAGTACCGTATATCCACTTTCTTCGCTAGAATATGTTATCCGTTCGACAACGCATCTCAAAAAGTCCATTATATGCTAAAAACCCGCCCTGTATTCCTTAAATTCCTTATAATCATTACGATTACGCATTTACACCATAGTTTACGCCATTAGGGTGCTAATTATAAACGTATGGAACTAGGATCGAAACGACATTTTTATGCCGCTCCAGTTTCCTTTCTATGAAAAAGGTGGTCTGGTTATGGAATATCTTGTTACGCCACCCGATGCCGACGAACTTTGTAAGTATGACGGTCAGCTTCTGCCCAAATTCCAGTTTCGCGTCGCGTTCGGAAATATATTGATCCAATGGAGATATGATATCGCGAAATTTTGCCTGTATGACAGTTAGGGGTACGCCTATGCCCAGTTGTTCCCATTGCTGTTTCAGTGATTCCGTATCGGACGCGTCTGTAGAAATGTGTACGGCGGTAACTTCCGAAGAGATTTCTTTCGCGTAGTCAAACATTTTCAATGACGCTTTGTTCATATTGTGGATCAAAACGACGCAGGGCGTTTTGTTCATGCTATGGCTTTCCGAATAGTGGTAGTCGTACCCTTCGATACTGATCGCTTTGTTGAACTTAGCATAATGCTTTCTTGTGTACGCCATGAAAAGCATGATCAAAGGTATAACGATGGAAAGAGCCCATGCGCCGCTTGTGAATTTCATGATGAATACCACAATAAAACCGACAAAAGTTACCAAAGCCCCGAAGCCGTTTATGAGCAGCTTGTATTGCCACCCATTCTCTTTGTCCCTAATCCACTTTATAAGCATACCTAACTGCGAAATTGTAAACGATATNAGNACGCCAACTGCGTAAAAGGGGATGAGCGCGTGCGTCTCGGCGCCAAACCCGATNAGCAGCAGCGATCCNGCNATGAAGATGAACATTATGCCATTGGAAAAGCTCAGTTTCGTGCCGCGTTGGGCGAACTGTAGCGGCATATTGCTGTCTTTGGCCAGGATCGCCAGTAGGATGGGCAGCCCGTTATACGCCGTATTCGCGGCAAGCAGCAAAATCAGAGCTGTGGTGACCTGCAGGATATAGAACATAAACCCGTTGCCGAATACAGCCGACGCCATTTGCGACATCACGGTAAGCCCGCTTATTGGCACAACCTTTAATGTGGTAGCGAGGAAGCTGGTTCCGCCAAAGATAAAAGCGATGACGACGCCGAGCATATAGAGTACATGCCTCGCGGTTTTTGTAGGCGGATCGCGGAAATTGGGAACCGCATTGCTGACGGCTTCAACCCCGGTAAGCGCCGAACAGCCTGATGAAAACGCCCGCAAAAACAATAAGAGGGTTATGCCTGTCATTGTTTCTTGTGGAATCAGTTCCATCGTAGCTGAATAATCGATCGGCTGGAGTGAACCCGTGATGACGCGCGCAAAACCGGTGACGATCATTATTGCCATCGAGATTATGAACAAATATGTGGGTGCGC
The DNA here is from genome assembly GCA_009776445.1 of Oscillospiraceae bacterium. Classification (GTDB taxonomy): domain Bacteria; phylum Bacillota; class Clostridia; order Oscillospirales; family Oscillospiraceae; genus WRMH01. Next base: position 4,019 of record WRNV01000098.1, read on the forward strand.
CAAAAATTTTCGATGATTCGCTGACTCCCCTGAGGTTGATGAGCGTGACGATCGCAATGCTAACAAGCGAAATAATCACTTTATATTCCAGCAGCGGGGGAAAGGCGGCCACGATCGCGGCGGACGACGACGATATGCTTACCGCGACCGTCAAGATATAGTCAACGACGAGGCATGAGGCGTCGAGCAACGATGGGGTTCGCCCAAAGTTTTCTTTTGAGACAGCGTATGATCCGCCGCCACTGGGGTAGTGGTTGATGATTTGGGAATATGAAAAGACAAGTATGACCAAAAGAAGGATGATCGGCAGGCTGATGAAGCCGACATAATGGACTGCTAGCAAGCCGAGCGCTGGGAACAGGGATAGCAGTATTTCCTCAGCGGCATAGGCTACTGAGGAAACGGCATCGCTGGCCATGATGGGAAGTCCCCATAGACGGGACAGTTTTTCGTGTTTAAGTTCGTCGTCGGACAAAGCTTTGCCAAGGAAAAAACTCTTAATACTCATTACATATCGCTTCCTCATGAATTCTTTATTGAAAAGTTGCGCGACCGCGTCATAAGAAAAAATGCTTTTGTCAGGATCGCACCAAGGAATTATAGCATATTACCAACCTTTGTCAACGAGTTTCAATTGGTTGTGTAACAGGTTGCGATGCAGTCCGACTCATGGTATGATGTGAAAGACAGTTTTGAGCGCTTCATATACCATTTATAATGAGAGGCATGATGATACAAAATGGAAAAACGACTGTTGGGATACACAAAATATGGGGAAAAGGTTGATTGCTATACGCTTACAGCCGGCGAATTGAGCGTGGAGATATTAAACTATGGCGGGATAATCCGAAGCTTCACGATCCAGGCTTTTGGCAGCGCGCGCGACATCGCTCTCGGATTTGACGACATAAGTGGATATGAAACCGATACAGGCTACATTGGCGCGCTTGTTGGTAGGGTAGCCAACCGAATTGGAAACGCGAGTTATAAGCTAAATGGAAAATACTACCAATTAGAGGCTAATAACGGGCCAAACTGCCTACATAGCGGGTCTTATGGATACAATAGGCGGATTTGGGACGCGCAAATTGATGACGGAGCGTTAGCGCTGAGGCTGCGCGACACAGGCGGTAACGGAGGTTTCCCGGGTAAGTTTGAGGTTGAAGTCCGCTACACACTTTCGGGCGAGCGGCTGATTATTGAGTATAAAGCTGTATGTGACGAGGACACGCCTGTCAGCCTGACGAACCACTGCTATTTCAATCTGGGGGGACATGCCTCCGGTAGCATAGAAAACCACAAGATAACGGTTTTCAGCAACTACATTACACCCGTTGGCGATACACTGATCCCAACAGGAGACCTGATGGATGTAGCCAACACCCCATTTGACCTTAGAAACCGCGTTAAAATCGGCATGGGGATAGACAGCGACCATCCTCAAATCGTCTTAGGCGGAGGGTATGACCACAACTTCGCACTGTCGCGCGAGCCAAGCCGCGAAACGTCGCTTGCCGCAGTGCTGGAGTATGACGGCCTTGTGTTGGAATGCCTGACAACACAGCCGGGCATCCAGTTTTATAGCGGCAACTTTTTATCGGGACAAACAGGAAAAGGTGGCATAATATATAACAAACGCTCAGGACTCTGCCTCGAAACACAAAACTGGCCGGACGCCGTAAATCATAGCGGTTTTCCCGACCCTATCCTGCGTAAAGGCGATATTTACAGCCACAAGACGGAGTATGCTCTCCGGGTGGCGAATGGATGATTTTGAACAGCGCCGATATTTACGCGCGCTCTGGCACCGCATAAGGCTAGTGCTTTGTCTGGTGAGACTCTATCCATAAGTTGTAGCTAACAATGGTGGCGACTATCACTACGCCACCGGCTACGGTAAAGCGACCAGGCCTTTCCGGGGTCGCCAGAGCTACCCAAACAGGGCTGAGTACCGGCTCGATAGCTACCATTAGGCACGCGAGTAAGGCGGACGTCCGCTTAATGCTGATCGAGAAAAACACATATGCCAGCCCAACCTGCACGGTTCCCATCAAAAGGACGAACCCCCATGATACGATATCGGCAGTGATAGAGCTGTCGAAAAAAGCGAACGGCGTCCATATAACCGCGTTAATCATGAACCCGAGCATAACAGAATGCTCTGGATCGGTGTCTGGTCGCTTGTTGTACACGAATACGAAAGCAAAAGTGAGCCCGGAGATGAGGGCGAGCACATTTCCCCACAAATGCCCGGCGTCCAATTGATCCGCAAAAAACAGGATCACACCCAGAATCGTCAGAGCGACTGCTAAGGCTTCGCTGACGCGCGGTTTTTTATGATATAATATGAACTCGATGAATAGAATGAATACTGGCGCTGTGAATTGCAATAGGACAGCCGCCGCCGCTGTAGTCAGCCTGTTGGCAAATACGAACAGTACGGTCGTAACAGATAAAAATATAGCGGCTAGAATGTTGCCCTTCGTTAGTCTTACCTTTATACCATTTCGGTAAATCGCGAACACAGCGGCGGCTAGCAGCGCGCGGATGCCGATGACGCTCGTCGCGTTCCACGGTATAAACTTGAGACACAGCCCGCCTAAACTCCATAGAGTCGAAGCGATGGCCATGAAAAGCGGTCCCTTCCGGTCAGTTTTACTCATATGTGCCCAACATTTCTCTTTGTTTTTCAGCAAGTGTTATTATGTAGCGTCCATTCTATCTGATTTTACATAGAATAACAAGAAAAAGTGGAAACAGTTTTTAGTTGCATAACGCGTGATATACTGATATAATACGGAAAATGATTCCAGTTTTATTGTAAGGATCGGATACGAGTGAGTATTTTTTCATATATGTATTATTTAGTGTTTTTGGACTAGTGGAAGGGGATGGTCAGCATTAACATTGATGACGTACAGGTGAGGATTAACATGTTGGGCGGATTTGCCATCGCAACAGGAGAAAACCGCGTTACGGAACAGGTGAAAAAGTCTTCAAAATACTGGAAACTGCTCCAATACCTTATTGCCCATCGGCACAAAGCAGTCTCACATGAAGAACTTATAGAGGTTTTTTGCGATAGCGAACAAATGCTCAACCCGGACAACGCCTTGCGCACAATGGTTTACCGAGCCCGGTCTGTATTGTCAAGAGGTGGGATATATTGCGCTGAGAGCATGATTTTATCGACAAATGGCGGATATATCTGGAACAATGCCGTTGCGTGCGAAGTAGACGCGGAAGAATTCGAATCGCTATGTAAGAAAGCAAGCGCGAAAACAGAAGACGACGAGCGGCTGGATTTGTTTTTGCAAGCGGTTGCGCTGTACCGAGGGGACTTCCTGCCAAGTTCGGCTGGCGATTTGTGGGTTATGCCTCTGGCGCGCTGGTACCGTTCCATGTATCTCAGTTGCGCCCACGCCGCTTCAGAGCTTTTGCTGGCGAAAGACCGGAACGCCGAAGCGGAGGAGATTTGTGTAAAGGCGTTGAGAATAGATCAATTTGACGAAACTCTGCTAGCGTTTCATTTACGCGCTCTGATAGCACAGGGCAAATATGCTCAAGCCCTTGATACGTACGTTAAGATGGAAGAAATGTTTTATGATGTCCTGGGCGTACATTTTTCGGACAACTTGCGCTCGCTGTACAACCAGATACAAAAACCTTTACAAAAGGATGGAGTTCCGCTTGACGCCGTGCTGGCAGATTGGCTGGACGGCGCTGATTCCCCAGGCGCTTATTATTGCGATTTGAGCATATTTAAAACGATATACCAAATCGAGTCCCGATCGTTATCACGTTCGGGGCGATCGGCGTATGTTGTATGGTTTGACACGAAACATGAACCTGGAACGAAAAACGGCGGCGTAATGAAACAGCTTGGAGTAGCGATCCCAGGCAGTCTTAGGATGGGTGACCTGTATACGCGCGCCAGCCCGAGCCAATACATACTGATGCTACATAGCCTGACATACGAGGATTGCAAATCGTTGGTCAATAGAATCATGTGTTCGGTCGACTCCAGATATCTTCCCAAAATAATCAGTATTTCTATAAGACCAATCGTACCAATTACGCAATGAATTTCTCTATATATACTAGTGAGCGCTAGTATATGGAGAATTATTAACTATGAACGGGGTGATTATATATGTATTGTTCTAATTGCGGTGTAAAGAACGATGAGGAAGCAAGGTTCTGCACTGATTGCGGAACTGCTTTAGAGGGAGTATTCGCGCCGCCACCATCAGAAGAAGCAACGACGTTCGACGCGTCGCCTGTTGAGCAAATGTACGACGCGCCGTCGTACAATGAGCCTGCATACGGCGCCCCGCCTATGGAACCAGTATACAGCGCACCACCAGCGGAACCAGTGTACGGTGCCCCGCCAGCGGAACCAGTGTACGGCGCCCCGCCAGCGGAACCAGTTTACGGCGCACCACCAGCGGAACAGGCATACAGCGCCCCGCCTACAGGCGCTTCGGCATACGGAGGCCCTCCAGTGGAACAAGCGTATGGCGCTCCGCCGTTGGGAACCCCATACGGCGTAGTTCCGCCTACAGGCTCTCCTGCTTACGGTGCTCCACCTATGGAACAACCAACATACGGTGCTCCACCTATGGAACAACCAACATACGGCGTACCGCCTATGGAACAACAAATGTACGGCGCGCCACCACCTGTGGGAACCCCATATGGCACCGCGCCTGTTGAGCCGACGCGCTCAACAACGCCTCCCCCGCCTCCTTCTCCCGCATCCTACGCGCCCCAAACGCCATATACGCAACCATATGCCCCGCAACCCAATACATATGCGTACGGTTCCCAGCAAACTCCGCCCCAAAACGCGGATAAGAATAAGAATATATTAAAAATCGTGTTGCCAATTGCAGTGGCAGTAGTATTGCTAGGGGCGTTTGCATGTATTTATTTCTTTACCGATATTCTACCTTTTGGACGAAAACAAGGTGTCACGCCAGATCCGCCGCCGATCGAGGTAACCCCGACTCCGACTCCAGCCCCGACTCCGATTCCAGTTCCGACAGCAACTCCTGTTGATCCGGATACTGATATACCAAGCGCGGGAGGGGAGCTGCGTGTAATGAGCGAGACGGAGTATCCATTCACTCCAAACGCTTCGGGTTATTGGGAAATACGCACCTCGGACAATGGTTCATGCGACCCATACCTGCAACTGCGCGACGTGATGGGAGAGCTTATTACAGATGACGACGATGGCGCTGAGGATTACAACTCGGTGATAGTAGCTTGGCTGGAAGCAGGTACCACGTATTCGATCAATGCCAAATTCTATTATAGCGATTATGACGAAGGCTATACCCTGTCGGTCAAGAGACTCGACGAGACTTCAATGCTACCAGGCGATGGCGGAGAAGTGGCAGTCAAAGGTTCGACACTATATTTGTTCACTCCGGATATATCCGGATTCTGGGAATTCCGCACATCGGAAAACGGAAACAGCGATCCTGTGCTTAAAATCGCTGATTTGTTTGGGGAAGCAATCGGTCAGGACGACGATGGCGGGGGCGACAGCAACGCGCTTCTTACGGTAGAACTTGATTCAGAACAAACATACGTCGTCCACGCGAAATTCTACAGCGGTATCGGAAGTTATATAATGACTTATTCATACATTGGAGATTCCCTTGGGGGAGAAGCATCCGGCGGGGAGTTACCTTCTGGTGGCGGAGAGACCATCGTAGCTGGCGCGACAGTATTAACCTTTTCTCCCAGCTATAGCGGAATATGGGAGATACGTACCTCGGACGAAGGAAGTAGCGACCCATATCTTGAATTGTATAACTCAAGCGGCGACTTGATTAGCGAAAATGACGACGGCTTGATTGGCAAAAACGCGGTGATTCTAGCGTCGATGCAGGAAGGGGAAATATATACCGTAAAGGTGGGTTTTCGCGATGCCAGCGAGGGCGACTGCATCGTAAGAGTATGGCCGACCTTGGAGATCCCGGAAGATGGTTGGACAGTCCATGTCGATAGGGCGATGGGACTCATTTTCCAGCCTGAAAAATCCGGATTGTGGGAATTTCGCACATCTAACAATTACGAGTGCGATCCATATATTTTTGTACACAGTGCTGATGGCGTAGCGATCGCGATGGATGACGACAGCGCGGATGACGCTGGCAACGCGCTTTTGGAAGTTGAATTGGAAGTTGGACAGGCATACATTGTTTTCGCGGAAGCATACTATAGCGATACGGTGAGTTACGATTTGACGGTCACAAGCAAATAAAGGATATTAGAATTTTGCCCCGCCCGGTTTTTTACCGCGCGGGGCATTACTCGCATTAGAAGGGGGACGTGGCTCAAGAGTGCTCTCGTTGATACTGGGACGCGCGGGAACAGGCAAGACGATGTTTGTCCTTGATGATATAAGGCAAAAAATGGTCGCCGGCGAATCAAACATGTTGCTCATTGTCCCTGAACAGTATTCCCATGACGCGGAAAAGCAATTGTGCGCCGTCTGTGGCGATAGAATTTCGATGCATGGGGAAACGCTAAGTTTCACGCGCCTTTGCGCGCGTGTATTTTCGGAAGTTGGAGGCGCTCCGGAAAATATGCTGGACGCCGGCGGGCAGACGCTTATCATGTATCGTGCCGCCGAATCAGTTGAAGGTTCATTGAAAGCTTTCAAACCAAAAGGGCTGCGCACGGAAATGCTGTTGGATATGCTCGACGGGGTGAAGGAACTCAAGAGCCAGCGCCTGTCGCCGCCGGATCTGGAACGTATTGCGGAGCAAGCCACGAATCCATTGCGCGACAAGCTACATGACTTGGCGCTAATAAATGATTCATACGACGCTTTGATACGCGCGCATGGCGGGGACACGCCGGATAGGATGGCGTTGCTTGCTGATACGATAGGCGAGAGCACCGCCGCATCGAGCCGCGTATACTTTGACGGCTTCAACGATTTTACCGCCCAGGAACTACGCGTCATCGAGAAGTTGTTGTGGAAAAAAGCGGAGATAACAATATGCCTGACATGCGATATGGAGGATGATAGCGAAGTATTTGTCATACCACGCAAGACCGTTGGGCAACTTCGGCGTATTGCCGAGAAATATGGCGTACAAATAACAACAACACAACTTACGACGCGTGACGCGCGTCACTTAAGCCTTTGGCCGATCAATAAATCGCCTGAATTGGTATTCCTGGAAAAATACCTTTTTGCCCACAAAACAGCGAATTTCGAAGGGAAACGCGGCGCAATCACACTTTACGCGGCGCCATCGCGCCACGCGGAATGCGAATACGCGGCGCAAAAAGCGCTGGAATTTGCGCGCAAGGGATACAGGTGGCGTGATATCGGCGTTATGGCGCGCGATTGGGAGGTCTACAATTCGATATGCGAAAGCGTTTTTGAAAAGAACGGTATACCTTACTTTTCGAGCGGAAGGGCTGACATCCTTGATAAAGCGCCGGTAGCTCTTATCGACGCGGCCCTAAGCGTCGCTGTGTCTGGATGGGAATATAAAACTGCTTTGAGATATTTAAAAACCGGGCTTGCGGGTATATCGGCTGACGCTTGCGCGGAGATTGAAAATTACGTCATAACGTGGAATATCCGAGGGTCGATGTGGAACCGCGACTGGAAATTGCCGATGCGAGGTTACGGGTCTCAAAGCGACAATGAGGCGTCCGCGCGACTAAATGACCTGCGGCTGCGCATAGTAAAACCGATTATACGGTTGCGCGACGGCATCAAAGGAGTATCAAGGGCAGGCATAAAACTTGGAGCGCTTTATAGGTTCCTGGAAGATATCAGCCTACCGGAGCGGATTATGGAAAAGGCCGAAGAATTTGAAAAACGCGGGGAAGCGCGGCTTGCGCGCGAATACGGGCAGATTTGGGACATCATCAGTAACTCGATGGAGCAGATGTATGGGCTTCTTGGAGAAGGCCTGTTGGAAGCGGCGGAATTCAGGAAATTATTCATGCTCAGTTTATCGCGTTACGACGTCGGAGTAATACCGATCTCACTTGACAGAACTGCGCTTGGAGGTATGGAGATGAGTCGGCGTCGCGAATTGAAATGCCTTATCATCCTTGGCGCGACGGACGAAAACATGCCGATGCTGGCGAAGGGCGGGGGAGTGCTGTCAGATAACGAGCGCATGGAACTCAAAAGGTTCGATGCGGACATTCCGGGCGGTTTGGAAGACCGGTTGAGTCGCGAGATGAATATGATATATTCAACGCTGACGCTCCCATCGGACGAGTTGGTCGTCATATATCCAAACAGCGGAGGCGAACGGTCGTCATTTTTCGTAAAACGCGTGAAGGAGATGTTTGGTATAAGCGAGACAACGCCGAAGCCGACGCGCAGCCCGCCGATATGGCAGGAAGCCCTAGCTTGCGCCACCCAGCTTTCA
>WRNV01000099.1 GCA_009776445.1 Oscillospiraceae bacterium
ATTGATAGAGATCATAAAATCAAGTTCTAAATTTGTAAATATGAAAATTATCATATACCCCACTCTAGTCAAACGCGGTTTATCGCCTAGCAAATCGCTTGTAGTGGTTGCTATTACTACAAAAACGAGACCACCCTGAGTCTCACGGTAGTCTTACAAAACAGGCGGATAATGGTACTGCATTATCCGCCTGATGATCAGGTCTAGTAATCTATTGAAGGCAACTGCGCAATACTTTAGCGCTTTAAACTGCAATTATGCCATAATGGCACAATACCCGTTTAAAGCGCTAAATCGTCGTGGATAACCATCAACCACGAGCTGTGTTCAAACAGTTAAGAAACCGCTGTTTGTTTTAAACACGCAAACAAAACCTTGGGTGTATCCATAGTTTGCAGGTCTGCCAGAAATGTAGCAAAAAGGTATCAATACTTGCTGCTTTGTTTGCATAATGAAAAGGAAGCCCGCTCGTGACTTCCTCTCTTTTTGAAGTTTGAATAACCGCACCGCTCCGGTCTGTATGTATGATTGAACTCAGATTAAAACGTCTTGATGACTTTAGAACTCCTAACATTGACGAAACCAGTCACTCCGTTATCCATCACCGAGTATGCCCAAGTAGAAATATAACCATAATAGTAGAATTGTTCCCCGATTCTTAGGCTTTTCTTGTACCCCAGTGAATACGTCAAATCCATTTCTTCTCCCTCTGAATAAACTTCAATAATCCCCAAACACTTTTCCCCTTGCGGATGTATTGGAGGGTTGCTAGGCAGCGGCCCTCTTGCCGCGTACCACGGTTCCCATCCAAACTGCGCAATCAGCCGCTCCACTACAACCATGGCCTCTTCGCAGGTAAGATTGCCCTGGGGCATAAATTCCCCGTTGCTACCCTGCATAATACTGTTTTCTTGCACATAAGCCACATACGGTACAGCCCAATCGGAAATTTGAGCGTTATCGGAAAATTCAGGCGTCCCACTGCCCAGAACCGCACCATCAATCTTTTCCACCATTGTGTACAACAGCTTGGCGGTTTGTTCTCGGGTCAGAAGACCCTGCGGTGTGAATTTGGTTGCCGATGTGCCGTCGATTAAGCCGATGGTTTTAGCTTTCTCGATTTCGGTCTTGTAGTCGCTGCCGGAGATGTCAGTAAAAGATGTGGGTTGCTCTGTTGTATCGTTCTTAACGTACTCATAGGCATAGACCAGAAGAGTGGTAAACTCGTCGCGGGTTATGGGTGTGAGGTATTTTTGCTGCAAAGCCACAGGGATAAAAAACTTTCTGTGAAGGGAAAGTATCTCCTGNGTTGCCCATTCCGACGATCCTAAAAGGAGACCGATACTAGCGGACGCCGAGCCGCCCATTCCAGCCATNCATGACACCATCAGCANAATTGCCAACACAAAGGAAATTAATCGTCTGTAATTCTTCATTATCTTTTCTCCCCTTAAAATTCTTTTTTGAAACAAAGTATACACTGTTCCTGTTATACATCTGGCGATAAGAATAGTCAATATATTTAGCACTCAAACCAGGGTAATCGCACAGAATCGGTACTTTTCAGGGGGTATCAAAACACCCGCCTTTGCGAGCGTGGCGAAGCAATTCATACGCCGATTATCAGGTTTCCGGCTGGATTGCCGCACCTACGGCTCGCAATGACGGGATTGTGTTGTTTTGCTCCCATTTCCAGGTACCATCTGAACTGTAACTCTTCTACAAATCGGGCGGCAAGAGCTACCATATATCGTCATGCCGAGGATTCCATTAATATCCAACGAGAACCTCCTTTTGGTTTACTCGGGGAAAACCTATTCCCGTACGCAAAAAGCCTGCTGAGGCTTGAAAATCAGCCTCAGCAGACTTTTGCGTTTCAAACTTTTACTCTTCCGAAATGTCTCCCTCGCCAATGAAGTCCTCGATGTATCTCTTGAAGATCATAGCGACCTCGGCGCGCGTGGATGTGCCTTGTGGCTCAATGGTTGTGGAGGATGTACGCCCCTGGATGATCCCAACCGCTACAGCCCATTGCATCGCGTCCAGCGCCCAATCGGAGATGTCCTCCATATCACTGTACTCTGACAGATCTGCCGACGCGCTTACATCCAGCCCTTTTGCCTCAGCATAGCGGTACAGGATGGACACCGCCTGTTCACGGGTAACGGGGTCGTTCAAGCCGAATATCTCGCTGCTGTAGCCTTTTACAATACCATTTTGACTAGCCCACAGTATGGCATTGGAATACCACTGCCCACTGTCCACATCCGAAAAGGATATGTCGCCGCTCACGTCAGGAGAGCCCTCCAATCGATACAGAATGGTCACTAGCATGGCGCGGGTTATAGCTCCGCCGGGGCTGAATTTGTCCTCATCCGTACCGTTCATCAATTGTCTGTCGGTGACAAACTGTACCGCGTCATAGAACCAGTTGGTATCAACCACGTCAGTATAGGGATTAGGCCAACTCGGTAGCGGCGTTTCGGCATCTTGGATATCTTCATCTGGAGTCGGCGTTGGGGTTGGCGTTGGCTGGACACCTATACTGTTGTTGTTGCCGCTGCTGCCAGTGGACGGCGCGATTACAAGACTTGCAAAACCACTTGCGAATGTGCTGGTTGTGGCTTTATAGCGCACTTGGTATGTGCCAGCCGCAAGATTTGTCGCAGTTTCTCCTACAGCAGTAATCCACGCGCCTGTCCCTGATCTATACTCCATTGAAGTCTCAAGGCCTGTGAGGGTACCATTGTTGAGGCCACCCGTTGTATCCTGCTTGCCAATACCTGTTGGCGCGTCGGGACGCGGCGGGATGGCAAGACTCTGCGCATCGCTGTCGATTGTCACTCCCTGTCCTAAAACGCCTGTTTTGACTATTTGGATCGTTTTCCCAATCCAGTCAGCATCAATGGAGATAGAGCCGTTTTGGCTGGCTGCCGCCGGAGATCCTTCAATCTCATAAGCAGCGTCCGGTACAAGGCTGGTCAGGCTCTCGGCTATAAAGTCCACAGAAGCTGCGGGTGTATTTTCTTTGGGTATACCATCCAATGTAATATTGAACGTAGTAGAGGCGAAACCGCTGTAATTACCACCCGCCGTCGCGGTGATAATCGCGGTTGCTTGTCCGGCCTTGATGTTATTGTTGTAGCTCCAAGTGTAGTCCGACGCTTGGATCAAGGCAGCGGCGTCAGTTATTGCGGGAGTGGGAGTGATGGCCGCTCCGGTGTAGGTTTGGTCGGCGATGGATGAGATCATATCAGCGGTAAGGGGCTTTTTTGTAATGCCTTCCACCGGAATGCCATTACGCGGTGTCACTGTGTAGTTGTCCGTTCCAGCGCCTTGTAAGGTCACTGAGGTGATGTTGATGGTCGTTGTTCCAGCGTTCGCGCTTGTATACGCGGCTGTGACTACGTCGGGAGCTATACCTGTATCACCGGCTACAAAACCTGCCAGCGTCACAATGACGTCGTCAGCCGAGGTGTTGTTATCATATACCTTAGTGTGCGACGCGCTTTGAATGTTCAACGGCCTCTTTGTAATGCCTGCCACTGCAACCCCATTTCGCGGCGTCACAATATAGTTATCCGCGCCGACACCCTGTAACGTCACACTGCTTATATTAATGGTTGTAGTTCCTGCGTTAGCGCCTGTATACACCGCCGTGACAACGTTTGGTGTTATTCCAGTATCGCCAGCCACAAAACCTGCCAGCATCACAGTGACGCCGGTCGCCGCAGTTGTGTTGTCATAAACTTTTGTATGCGACGCGCCTTGTATGGTCAACTCCTTGCGTTCGATGACAGCGTTTCCGAAGGAAGGCTGAGCAACTGGAGCGTTATATTTCCACGAGTCGGCCCCAACAATACCATAACCTGTAGCATTAACGGCGCGTGTCCCGGCATCTTTACTGGAAAAGGCTAGCGCCCCCTCCGTTACTGTCACAACGTCGCCGGGTTCGATGCCTCCGAGTATGGGTGCTGAGTTCTGTGCCGCATCAACGTTGCCGTCATAAATCTTGCCGTTTGCAGTACCCGCCGCCGCCCATGTCAGCGTTTTCTTGGCAATAGTGAATTGCGCGCTGGGATTGGATGTCCCATAGTGAGTTGCGCTGTCGAGTGTTGCGGTCACGGTATATGTACCAGGCTGGGTGGGTTTCGCACCAGTCGGTCCATATGAGGAACTACCACTGTCGAACAATGTACCGCTATAGCTGTAAGTAAACGTGTTTCCACCAGCCGCCGCCTCTGCGCTTGGGTCGCCGATAGTCTGACCGTAGATTACATTGGCAGGGGCTGTAACGCTAACGGTTGTGATTTCTTTGTCGATCACCCTAACTGTGACGTTGACGATGGTATCAACGTAGTTATTAAAGTTGCCGACAACCACTGGGATAACAGCAGTTTTGTCCACATCCACAATGGACAGCTCTCCGATCAACGTAAAGTTGAGTTCGCCGGTAGAGCTATTAATAAACGCTTTTGGCGTTCCGTATAGAATGCTGTCGTCGTCTGCAATAGAGCCGATAGAGAACGACAGGATGTCCGTATCCGATTTATATGCCGATACCAGCGCCGCGACGTCTACTACTTGTTGCGCCGTGTCGTTGTAAAGGACAGGTGTTTCACATGAGATCGGATTATATGTCGCCTTTGTGATGTCAAAATAAAATATATTAGCGTCATTCAATGCAAGGCTATAGTTGGTTCCCGCGTCCAGTGTTCCAATATTAATAGCGTAAATACCGACGTTTTCGCCCTCGTCGCGCGCAAGGGCGCCGGTGAATACGGGGGCAAATGGCGCGGCGTCATGTGTATAGCCCAACTCAGGGTCGTCTTCACCATAAACCTTGGTTAGGTTTGAATCTGGGGTGATAACAACGGGTTTCGGATTGACAGTGATGGAGTAGGTCGCCGTTCCTGCTTTGTATCCAGGAATGGCCGCCGCCGTCGCGGTGATTGTCGCTGTGCCAACGCCGACAGTAGTCAAGACGCCGTTGACGCTATTGACCGAAATAACGTCTGTGTCGCTACTTGCATAGGTAATAGTTCCGCCTCCTGCCACCGGAGTTGTCACTATTGCCAGGTTTGCGTAGCCGGTCTGGCCGAATGTGATGGGAGCGGGGTTGGCTGTGTCAAACGACACAACCTGTTCCGGCAGGTCGTTGACTGTAAGTGTAAACGGCTTAGTGTCGCTGCCTATATCATTGGTTGCTGTGACGTTAAAGCTGACTTCACCAGGAGCGGTAGGCGTACCCGAAAGTTCTCCGGTATCCTTGTTAAGGCTTAGCCAGTCAGGAAGATCTGTGCTGTTCCATGTTATATTTCCGCCCGTGGCTTCGAGGCTTGTGCTGTAGGGGTTGCCAACTGTCGTTGCGGGAAGCGGAGAAGAGGTTGTGATGTCGGGTGGAGCAACGACGATTACTTTGCCGGGGATATTATTATACTGTGTATTGTCTAATGGCCCCCGTGAGTCCCCAACAGACGCAAATGACAACGTGATGTCTGCGTCTCCTATGGGAGCGTTATCCTTAACATGCAGTTTTAGTGTTATCAATGTACCGCTCACTGTGTTGGTACCCATCATATTCATAAAAACAAAAGTAGCCGAATTTGCGCCGATCGAACCTGGGGGCGCGTCCCCATTGAAAGGCAAAAAACCACCAAGTGCCCATGGTTGTGTGTCAGGTTCCCAGAAGTCATATGGCCCTAAATCCTGCCATTCAAGCCTCGTGCTGTCAAATGTGACCGTAAAGGTTACGGCGCTGAGGCGGTTGTCATTGTTGGCGCAAGTTATTGGGATTTGAACGTTGTTTCCTTGTTGAGCCGATTCGTCACCAACTGTGAACGTCAGGTCTGTTGGAGCCGCTATCGCCGAAATCGCAATGGAAGAGAGAACCATAAGGACGCTGAGGACAAGCGATATAAATCTTTTCATCTGCTAACATCTCCTTTATTTTAATATTTTATTTCTCGTTTACCTAGATCCGAGAATTTCATATCCAGGCCATCCGGCCAAATGTCTCGCTAAATACTGTGAGTCAAAAACATCAATAACCCCATCCCCGTTTACGTCGGCGGACATAGTGATGTCTTCATAACCAGGCCATCCTGCCAAATACCTCGCTAAATACTGTGAGTCAAAAACATCAATATCTCCATCGCCATTCACATCTCCATAAAGAATATCTATAACAGTAACTTTACCGGGTTCGTTATTGTATTGCGTGGAATTTAAAGCCCCCCGCGCGTCGCCAACAGATGCAAACACCAACGTGATGTCCGTGTCTCCTACGGGAGCGTCATCTTTGACATGGAGTTTTAGTGTTATCAATGTACCGTCAACTTTATTGGTGCCCATCATATTCATAAAAACAAATGTAACCGAATTTGCGCCGATCGAACCTGGAGGCGCGTCCCCATTGAAAGGTAATAAATCGCCAAGCTCCCATGGTTGTGTATTGGGTTCCCAGAAGTCATATGGCCCTAAATCCTGCCATTCTAGACTCGCGCTGTCAAATGTGACCGTCATAGTAACGGCGCTGAGGCGGTTGTCATTATTGGTTATCACAATTGGGACTTCGATGTTCTGTCCCGCTCTCGCTGTCACGTTACTCACAGTAAACGTCAGCGCGTCTGGATCTACGGGGTCATCAGGTGGTTTGTCAATCGGCAGATCAAATTCAGGAGCATTAAGCGTATCCGCAACAGTACGGCTGCTATAGACATACTCTATGTTAGCAGTTCCCGAAGCAACAGAAATATTGACAGCCGCAGGCTGCACTTTGTTCTCCATTTCCACTATGGACATCAGACGTATTGAGTTGCTATTTAAATTCACCTCTGATTTGCCCTCGCGGAACGCAAAACGGATGCTTGCGAGTATTTCCTCAACGTCCTTGATGCAGTCATACGTGAACTCGGAGTGCCCTATTTCAATCGTCACATATCCAATAGCGCCGTCCGAGCTTTGACAGGCCCGTACGTCAAGGATCGCATCTTCATATACGCCCATACGAGATGCCGAAGGCATTCCTGTTAAGGTTTCTGTTAGCGTATAATCCGCCCCAGTGCCATTAAATCTCATGAGTTGCAACACGGTATTGTCATATGCGAGACGCAGACCAGAGCTACCTCTTAGCTGGAGGCCAGTTTCTTTGGCTGTGATTAACCAGTCAACGGTAAGTGCGGCTTTGCTGTTTACCGTTTCTGGCGTAGTAGTTATCCTGACATCGAAAGCAGGATTAGAGACAGCGGCAACCACTGGTGATGCTAAAGTCAAAACCATGACTGCCGAGAGTAATAGGGAAAATAATCTTTTCATGGGTTAACCTCCTTATGCATTTCTTTTTCTTCTATTATTTATTTATTATGACCGCTCCCTTGTTATAATTCGCGGACAACCAAAGAATGTTCAAATCAACCTGATTTACTTCACTGTCTCCATTGAGGTCGCAGTTTAGGTTTGCGCCATACGCGACACTTTTATTATAATTAGCTGGAGACCATAGCAGGTTGAGATCGGACTGATTGATTTCACCGTCCTCATTTATATCGCCGCAGAGAAGTGTAATGATTTGTACACCCAGACGATTATCTTGTGTTAAATCAAGATCGTCGTTTGACACG
Organism: Oscillospiraceae bacterium; assembly: GCA_009776445.1. Taxonomy (GTDB): domain Bacteria; phylum Bacillota; class Clostridia; order Oscillospirales; family Oscillospiraceae; genus WRMH01. Next base: position 7,623 of record WRNV01000099.1, read on the forward strand.
GTGATAAATGAAATAGTATATTTTGTGTGGACTTTCTTGCTGACCTCCAAACTGTAAACACCTGGCATAATATTAGAGAATCCAAAAGATTGTTCTTTCAGACCGAAACCAGGAGTGGAAGCAATCGTTGTCGTGTACTTCGTCACACCGTTTTGAATCAAACTGATATAAGTTGGATTTTGAGGATTATACGATTTTACCACACCGAAGACGGCAAACTCAGACACAGCAGGTTTATCCCAATGCGCATAAAGAGTTATGCTTTCGCCGATTGCACCAGTAAAGTCAAATAGGCCCTCTTCGTCCGTGCTGATATGCCACCCTTGAAAGGAGTAATCGCCACGCTCAGGCTGTTCCGGTTCAAGCAGCCTGCTTCCTGGGGCTGCTCTCGCTATAATAGGCTCACGTTTGCCATCTCTGAAGTCATAAGTGACACTATAAAGTGCGTCAATCTCCAGCAAAGCTGCATACGCATTGACGACTCCATAACCGTAATACTCATCCCATCCGAGTTTGCCGGCTTCTCTTGCGGTTTCACATATTATAGCTCTTATTTTTTGCGGTGTGTATTCAGGATGAAGCGCTTTGATTAAGGCGCCGACCCCCGCGACGTTCGGACACGCCATTGACGTGCCGTTCATGGATGTGTAAGCACCGCCATTCGCTGTTGAGTAAATTCCAGTTCCGGGCGCGGATATGTCAATCTCAGACCCATAATTGGAGTATGTATCATCAAACTTACAGCCTTGTTTTAATGCGGAAACGGCGATTGCTTCGGGATATGCCGCAGGATAACCGGCATGGTTAGTGCGGTCATTGCCTGCGGCGCACACTACGGTAACACCCTTATTAACGGCGTTTGCGATGACTTTCTGTTCTAAGTCAACGGCGCCTGCGGAATACGGACTTCCAAGACTCATGTTTATGATATCCGCGCCGTTTTCTACTGCGTAATTAACTGCTCGCAACAGGGATGCCATCTCGAATTTATTGTCTGATGGCCTATCCGCTTTAATTACCAGCAACTCAACATCAGGAGCGACACCATAAACACCGCTGTTGTTGGCCGATGATGCCGCTAAAATTCCAGAAACGCATGTTCCATGCCCATGGTTATCCTTCACGTAATCAAGCCCTACTTGATCTGTATGTGAGTTATAGGATGTCGCTAAAATTCTTCCGGCAAATTCCGGATGGTAAATGTCTATGCCAGTATCAATGACAGCAACGACAACGCCAACTCCTGTAGAGATTCCCCAAGCCAATTCGTTATCCATTTCCGCGTGGTGATATTGAATGAAAGTAGAATACGGCTCAGAATTCACTTCATATGCGTCATATAACCTGTTTATGCTCAATCCAGGCAGCTCGGACGTCTGCATGTTTTGGCTTTGTCTGACTGACAGTTCCGGGCTTTGCGCAGCAAAAACAGCTATCCCGTAGGCAAACGATTTTAATTCCAGATTATATGCTTCTGCTATTTTTTCTGCTTCCCCAAGTGAATCGGCAAGAGCCAGCACCTCGCCTGGAATATAGTCACTTCCAAAAACATCAGTATTTTTGCTTGGGGGTATGTTATCCGTGGCAAGAGAAACAGGAGTTGCCGTGATGGGAGCAGATGCCACTAGCAACAGCACTGAAACAAGAAATGAAAGCAGACTTTTCCCCAACCTTTTTTTCATGTTGCCTCCTAAATTAATAGATAATTAATTTCATCACGGCAAATTAATCACTACCGCGCCTTTGTTATAGTTTATGAGCTGCCATAGGATGTTTAGATCAAGCTGATTGACCTCGCCGTCGCCATTGAGGTCGCAGCTTGGATCAGCGCCCTCAGATACCCGTTTATTGTAGTTGGTTGGCTGCCATAACAGGTTCAAGTCCGCCTGATTTATCTCACCGTCGCCGTTAATGTCGCCGCAGAGCAAAGTCATGACGCTGACAGCAGAATTAACGTGTCTGGTCAGGTCAACATGATCGTCATCAACCACAATGTTATTGACTATGAAAATGGTATGCGCGTCTTTGGTGATTTCCAGCGTGTAGACCCCGGCATAAACGCCTTCAAAGGCGAATGCCTGCTCCTTCTGTCCCGTTTCTGTTGTCGCTTGGATGGCAGTGATGTACTTGTATTCTCCATCCTGCAACAGGCTGAGCGCCGTCGCAACGGATGGGTTATATGATTTCACGACGCCGGAAACTATGTAAACATCACCATCAGGAACAACAATCACAAAGGCGGACGTGATATCTATGGGGATTGTGTTCCCATCTGCGTCTTTTGCGATTGGTGTTATCATTATTTGGTAGTCTCCAGGTTCCACGTCGGAGTTTACCTCAAATCGTAGTGTGGTAAGCAGGATGTTGTCACCGTCATCGTCATCTTCGGCGATGGAGAGCAATCTTGAAACATTCGCAATCTCAAGACTTCCGCCCGCAGGCTGACTTATTCGTGTCAAAACGTCCCGATCGTAATTGAGCGAAAGTTGCATACTATCAATCCCCACGAGGTCCGAGATATACACAGGGATGTCAATTATATCTCCCGGCTGTGCTGTTATATCCTCCGCAAAAACCATCGCCACATAAGAATCAGGTGTGTCAACAGCGTTTGGATCAACATATAGTACGTCGACGACAACGGTTTCACTAACATTCATACCGTCCTTGACAGCCATGGCGGTCAGACGTATATCCTCGGTGATCACGATGGGCTCCTCGTCTGAATAGATGCCGGTAAATCCAATGGGCAACATCAACTCGTCATCCGCGTAGAGGTCGTGCGCGTCGTTGTCGTCGTCATAGCAACTCCCGTTGACACTGTTGAGCCAGAAGTCACATTCTGTTTCGCCGCCTGCGTAAACGGAACTGTCGGCAATAGACGCCAAGCTCTCGACGTTATAATAGATTGTCGCTCCAGGCGTCGAACTCTTTAGAATAATAACATCTACAATATCATCATCAAAGCTAACGTTCGGCCCCTCTACCGTCCGGGCATACTGGAAAATGGGGGGGACAGTCAGGTTGCTTGTAACTTTCCACCAAGCAACATCGGTAGACCACCCGGCAAAAACCAAATCGTCGGATGATATGGATCCGGGCGGGATGGCAGCCGCGCCATAAGCGACAATCTGAGTCGATACCTCGTTGTCGTCCTGATCCACAAAGGTAACAGTGTATTTCACGGTTTCCCAATCAGCAATTATCAAGGTATTGCCGGTTACAATATCATCAGCGGATACCGCTTGCTTGACATTTTCAACTAAGGTGTACCAGCCTTTGAAAATCTTGCCCTCCGCCTGTGGTGTCGGAAGTGTACCTATGGCGTCACCATAGGTGTACAGGTTCATTTCCACGGTGTCGTTTGCAAAGTCAACCAAGGCCACCACATAATGGTTTTTTATGTAGTTAGCGGTTATTACCAGGTTGCTATAAATGTTCGTCGTGTAGTCGTTCCATCCGATAAACGTATGTCCCTCTTTCTGTGGAATGGCTGGAATAATTGCCGTGCCGCCTTCTGTCACGGTCTGGCTGGACAACTCAACGCCGTCGGCGACGAATTTCACCGTGTATTCTGGCTTAGGGGCTTCTATAATATCTACGTTGATGATTCTTGTTGCGCCTTCCAGCGCCAGCGCCACGATAAAGTCGCCGGTATTCGCAGACGGGTCTTCCTTCGGCTTAAAATCAAAGCTGTAAGTATTGCCGTCTTTAATTTCGATCTGGTCGACATACTGGAGTTGTCCCGCAGTCGGGTCGGTATTGGTCCTCTGATAAACCAACACCGTAGCCTTATGCCCTGAATAGTCAACCGCAAGGCTGTCTAATGTTCCGGACGATAAATATGTCGTGCCTGTCGTGTCCTCCGTTCCCGCAGTCGGGTCGCCTTGTATTACCTTGTTTCTGTATTGATACAGCGTCCTTGTCTCGGTTTGCGTCTGCGGAACGGGAACCGCCAACGTCCTGATTTCCGTGTCCCTCAACGGCATATCTGACAAGATTTCCGCCGGAGTTCCCGCGTCCCTGTCTTTCCACTCCGACCAATCACTATATTTGTAGAAATAATAGGTGTAGCTAGTATCCCTGTAACGGTACTCATAGTATCCGCCACCGGTTTGAACCGTACGTGTGTTATACCAGTAGAAATTGGGACTACTGCTATCGTATCTAGTATAGCAATAAATCATACCTGTGTGCCAACAATCGCTATAAGTGCCTATGCATCTTTGGTTTATTGCTGTATATGAAAGTGTGGTATCCCGCCATCCGCTTTCTATATAACTGAATTTGGTTCCATAAACATATTTCCCGCAACCGGCACAGAAGTGGGTTCTGTTGCTTGCGTCCCTGTATCCCCAATAGTTATACTGGGTCTTATAAGTCGGACTGATGTACTGATTCTCTATGGTTCTGCCTGTCGCGCTAGCGGGTGATATCGTTGACCAATTCGTCCAGTCCCCAACAACAGAAGTGGCGTCGTAGAGCGTCCAGCCAGACAACGTATTGGATGTCGTTGAGGTCGTCGTTTGCAGCTGCTGCTCCCTGATCTGCATCTTGCTCCGCGTCTGATCCGCGCTGGTCGGAGGCATGGTGGTGCTCCACTCGCCGAC
>WRNV01000100.1 GCA_009776445.1 Oscillospiraceae bacterium
GGCAACGCACTGGTACTGCGGCGAAAACTTGTACAATTGTCAAAACTTGTGTGCGGAGCCTGTAACCATTGCGAGTTTTTGGACACCCACTGAACAGTAACTCTGACTTCTCACGTACGGTTACAGTTCTCTTGGCAGCCGGCGACTGTGGATTTGTCTACGCCAACGTGCTAGCGCCGCCGTGAACCCCATGCGCGTGGAGCCTGTAACCGTTGCGTCTTTTTGAATATTCTGTGAACAGTCTCACTCACAGTTTGCCATCGCAAATATCGGGATAAATAGGATTAATTTTACTCTTGATTTTGTATGAATAGTGTTATACAATTGGCGACATTCGAGAATACACGACAAGAAGGGGGTGTGGTTGCATGGGTCGTTCAATTTGGATTAAAATTCTCAGCATTATCCTGGCTTTAGTTCTGGCTGCGCTTTTGCTGCCAACTGGCGTAGCGGCGCCGGAGGATGGAGGCGCTGACTTACCAAACCAACCGGGCGCAATTATTGACGAATCGGGTGGAGACAGGTTTGCTACTGGGGACGTACTTGCACCCGCTGATTCGTTGCCGCGCGCGCAAACCATAGCTGATTCCTATGGCCTTGAGCTTCTATCCTATTCATATGGGATAGCGGTCCTGTCCGCGCCCAGCTACACAATGACCGTAAACCAAAGCAGCAGCGCGCAAAGCTTGCCAAAACTCAGCCCTAACAGGCTGTATCATACATACGAAATCCCATATACCGAAAGTAACCAGGATAATTCACGCCGCCTGTCCTCTACCGCCGCTAAAAGACATCAAGGAATCGTTGGCAGTTGGGGTGATTACGGAAGCCAGGCTTATTACGAACCGCTATACGCCGAGTCTACATATATCGCGTCGGCTTATGCCGAACCGTTCGATGTGGACGCGTTACCTAATCCGTTACAATGGCACAGGGTTGAGATCGACGCTGACCGCGCTCATGCTATTTCGACTGGTAAGCGCGTAGTTATCGCGGTGATCGATACAGGTATTGATATCGACCATCCCGCCTTTGCCGGCAGGATTTCTAACAAATCATATAACGTGTACTCAGATAGAATCGGTATTGAATATGTGCGCGACGATTATGGACACGGCACCCACGTAAGCGGTATCGCCGCCGCCGCGCTGGACGCCACTTCCGACGTCTGCGGCATCGCTCCGGACGCGGAACTTCTGGTGATAAAAGCGAACGAACCGAAAAATGGCCGGTTTACGAGCGCTGATTTGTACCGTGCGATCAACTATGCTACGCAAAACGGCGCTGATGTCATAAACCTAAGCCTTGGAAGGGAATATGACGGCGAATCGAACTCAGACGATCTTGAGCGGCAGATCATCGCCAACGCTGTGGCTGCCGGTGTATCCGTAGTGTGCGCTGCGGGCAACAACCGTAACAGTCATGCGGGCTACCCTGCGGCATACCCCGAATCCATCGCGGTTTCCGCAACAAAACAGGGATACAATTTTGAAAACGCTTTCTCGAATTATGGGCCGGAGATTGACGTTGCCGCGCCGGGAAGCGACATATATTCTACGACCTGGGGCGGCGGGTATGGCTTTATGAAAGGCACTTCCATGGCCGCGCCAAACGTTGCGGGCGTGGCGGCACTGGTTTTGGAACTACATCCCTCGTACACCCCGCAACAGGTAAGGGACACGCTACGCGAAACAGCGCGCGATGCGGGCGCCGTAAGCCGCGACGATTATTACGGTTACGGGATAGTCAACGCCTACGCTGCTACTCTGGGAACTGACGCATTATATAGTGTTACTTATAATTTTATGGATGACGTCCGCGACCCTGTAGCCGTGAAGGTTATACCTGGGGATAAGTTGCTTCCTACGGATCCCCCGCTGCGCGACGGGTACTTATTTGAAGGATGGTTCATAGACGGCGCCGACGAGGCGTATAGCTACGACAGGCTGGTTACGGGAAACCTAAACTTACGTGCAAAATGGAAAAAATCCGAGGACGGCATGTATATCCTGGAATTCCCGGACTTGAATTTCCGATTTGAAATACTGCGGCTTCTCAACAATCGCGACGGCGGGTACAGAAAAGACAGTAGCTTTATTGAAAATGATCTGACTACTATCGCTTTGATCACTAAGTTGGACGTCGTGGGCATGTCTATTCGGAACATGTCGGGCCTGCAGTATTTTTCAGGTTTGGAATCCCTTGTCTGTGACTATAATTATATAAACGAGTTGGATGTGTCGAAAAACACAGCGCTTAAATGGCTTGACTGCTCGTATAACGAGCTACTTGCACTCGACGTGTCGAAAAACACAGCGCTTGTCAGCCTCAAATGCGGCGGGAACAAACTGTCTGTGTTGGACGTATCGAAAAACACAGCGCTCACGGAACTTCACTGCCAATACGCAGTGCTGTCTACGCTCAATGTGTCCGCCAACGCGGCTCTTGAGTGTCTTGAGTGTTTTGGCAATCAACTGACACAGTTGGACGTTTCCGGAAATGCGAAACTTTCCGACCTTGAGTGCGATATCAATCAGCTCAAAGCACTCGACGTGTCAAAAAACCTCGTGCTGGAAATTCTTCGATGCGAAAAAAACCAACTGGATAAACTGGATGTATCAAACACCACCTATCTCCGCACCTTGTCTTGCGGCGAAAATCCGCTCACTAGGTTGGATGTGTCCAAAAACAGGGATCTATTGATATTGGATTGCTCTTTTAGTCAACTTGGGTCGCTGGATGTATCCGGAAACCCAATGCTTGAGTCGCTGTACTGCTGGGATAACCAACTTGCCCGGCTTGACGTGTCCAGAAATATTAAGCTTACCCAACTGTGGTGCCACAACAACCAACTGGCTGCACTTGACGTGTCGCGTAACACCGCGCTTGAGGTACTTGTTTGCCACCATAATAAGTTGACAAGTCTGGATGTGTCGCGTAACGCCGCGCTTGAATGGCTCGATTGCCAGTATAACCAAATGACGTCCATTGACAAAGTTGCCGGTTGGTTAACAAACCCAAAACTGGCGCCTGATAGGACATTCTATTTCTATCCACAGCAAGAAAAACAACAAGATGATGAAAATGCAACCAAACAGGATGATAATCGTAAATATGGCGGCAACGCTAACTCGGTTGTTATTGAACCGGTTACTCTGACAGAAGAATCGCCGCGCTATGAAATTTCTGGAGTAAAAACGATACTGACGCCCGATGGGCACGATCCGATAGCGAACCCTGATGGATCGTTGACGCTACCAGGCGGTGGGACGATCATTACAAATGGGGGATCTGAAATTGAGGTTCCCGGCGGGACGGCAATCAGCAACGACGGGATCATCACCATACCAAACGGAAAAGTCGGCGGTAAGATCAAAATATCCGCCGATATTGTCGTTGATTTCGGGCCGGGTATGAGCATTAACGTCCCCGTTGGAGATGAATCGCTTAGCGCTTGGGATATCAAATGGATTAACCCTTTCGCCGACGTCAGCGCAAATGATTGGTTCTTTGGCGACATTCAGTACACATATACGTTTGGTCTGATAAATGGCGTGAGTGCCAACGCTTTCAGCCCGCATGCGACATTGACGCGAGGCATGCTAGTTACGATTCTTTACCGTGACGTCGGGCAACCGAGTATAAGTGGATTTGATAATCTCTTTAGCGATACAGGGAACGCGTATTTCACCGAAGCGGTTATATGGGCGTCGAAAAACGGAGTCGTCAAAGGGTATGAAAATGGCACATTTTGCCCGAATGATGAAATTTCACGGCAAGATCTCGCGGTTATCCTGTCGCGATACTTGCGCCTTATGGAGCATAATCCTCTTCCAATACGCCAATACAGCGGTTTCAAAGACGGGTCTATTATCTCAGGTTACGCAAAAGAAGACGTCATAGCGTTGTATGAAGCCGGCGTTGTCAACGGCAATAGTGAATACCTGTTTAACCCGTTTGGAAGAGCCACGCGCGCGGAAGCCGCCGCCATACTGCATAGGCTTTAGATACTGTTCAGACGGCATCCAAAAACACAGGTTGGTTACAGCCAACGCACTAGTACATTGGTGGAAACCTGTAAAATTAGCCAAAACTTGTGTGCGGAGCCTGTAACCATTGCGAGTTTTTGGATACCCCCTGAACAGTAGTAGGCTGTAAATTCTAACTTTTCGGCCAGCTACTTTATGTTGCGAACTTGACCTGCCTTGTGTTATTATAGTTACACTAAAATTCACAGTTTTCGCAGGTTGGGATATGGACGACACAACTGAGAACACAACATACGTAGCTTTTTCGATACCACGCCGCGAACCGCGCCCGCAAAACGGCGCGGCTGTGTCACGTACGCGGGAGGGCGCAACGGACATGATCTCGCCGGGCGGCGTGAAATTCGCTGAAATCGAATTTGAGCCCGGCTCTATCCGAGCTGCTGCCGCAAATGTAGCGTCCCACCTATTCCCGCCATCCGCGCCACCCCAAAAAATCACGCGACGGACAGCCGACCCAATCCGCCAGAAGTTTTACGACATGCGATCCATTTCCGTCAGCAGACCTTTCATTCGGGACGACTCCGAGCTTTTTTACAGACAGGCAAAGTTTATGGAAGACTTCTCGGACGATTATGAGGACAGCGCGGGATTCTTCATGTACTTTCCGAACTACCAGCAAATGGGATACGAACAGCTCCGGACATATTTCACTTGGCGCACACGAGCCAGGCGCGGTGAGATGCGGACTACCTCCGTATCCTATGCCTTTCTCTATGTCTACGAATTGCTATCCGGAATAGGCGTAGGCAGCGCCGCCGACGGACTGGATAAACTCGTCGCGTTATGGCAAGGGTTTGGAGAATACGGCCAGGCGTTCGAAAACTACATGCCACTATGGCTCAAGGATTACCATGTGTACTATGAACTCCCTCACAGTTTCATCGATTTTATAAACGAGCATAACCTGCAAAAGTACTATTCCCTACCCCTCATTTTTGCCACCGACACAAAAAACAGCCTTGAACTCTGGAACGCCATATCGAGTTACGACATAACAAAATCGAATTTTTACAGCGGAAAAAACGTACAACTGCTCAATGATTGTTTTGACGTAGTGCTCGACGCGATCCGCCAATTCTGCGCAAATCGTGGCGCGCGTTTCGAAGACCTAATTATCTACAGCATCAGCAGAAAAGCGCCGTGGGCCCCGTTTAGGCGCGCGCTGTTTTATGACTGGCTCCGGCAACCTGACCGTCAGGTAACCTTTCCCGGGCAGGAATACTACTACTGTAAAAACGGTAGATGGTTGGCTTCTTTGCCTATTTACTTTTCGAGCCAGAAAGGTTTTGTAGGACATATAATCAAAAAAACTGAATCGTGTTTGCGTAACGTGATGAACTACAAGTACAAACTTTCCGTCGGCACGAAATATAGCGATAATGAGCCGTTTCGTGAACTGAAAGTGATTTCTGCAAAACTCGCCGATCTTGACAGCGTGATAGAACACGCTGTAGACTGTTTTTACAGGAACTTGACCCGCGCGGTCGTCACTGTCGATCACGCGAACCTTGAGCGAATAAGGAAAGAAGCCCTAGGGACGCAAAGTAAGCTGACCGTCCCGGAAAACGACGGGCAGGATACGGCGGTCAGTGCGCCCGAATATCACGATCCGCCGGTCAGCGTAGCGCGTGTTGGCGACAGTTGGTCGGGTTTGAGAGATGCGCTGAGCGTAATAGAGCTTGAAGCTTTAACCATAGCGCTCCGCGACGGGGCGAGCCTGAAGGCTTTTGCCGACGGCAACGGGATAATGCTGGAGGTTCTTGTCGACGGAATCAACGAAAAAGCCTCCGACCATATCGGGGATAGCATCCTGGAACTCGACGGCGGGGTGACAGTATTCGACGAATACATACATGATGTAGCAAGAATGGCGGATGGAACATGACAAATGGTGTACCGGCGCGGGTCGCCAACATACTGATAAACGCGCTCAAAGGCGGCGTCGTGCCAAGGGTGGGGCTTGAGTACATCACTGTGGGGCGCGCGCAGGAAATAGCCGCCATACTGCGCGACACTGAGATGGTCGCGGACGGCGGCGCCTCGTTTCGCTTTATCGTAGGCAAATACGGCAGCGGCAAGAGCTTCCTGCTACAGACAATCCGCAATTATGCGACCGCGAAAGGCTTCGCTGTCGTCGACGCGGATCTTTCGCCTGAGCGGCGCTTTTCCGGGACAAAAGGCCAGGGCCTCGCCACATACAAAGAACTGCTCCACAACCTGTCGACTAAATCCAAGCCCGACGGCGGGGCGCTGCCGCTGATTCTGGAGAAATGGATTTCCGGCATCCAGGCCTCGGTAAAGATAGATACGGATTTAGACGGGGAAGCACTCAACCGCCAGGTGGAGAAGCAGATATACGAGGTCGCAGGATCGCTCGAAGGTATGGTAAATGGTTTCGAGTTCGCCAAAGCGGTCGTCACCTACTGGCGGGCTTACCGGCACGACGACGCCGTGATGAAAAGCCGCGTCCTCAGATGGTTTCGCGGGGAATACGCGACTCGCCGGGACGCTAAAGCGGAACTGGACATCAATTTCATCGTGACAGACGAAACATGGTACGACTTTTTGAAAATATTCGCGGTATTCCTCGTCGGCGCGGGTTACAAAGGACTTATTGTGCTTATCGACGAACTTGTGAACATTTTTAAAATCCCCAACTCTATCACAAGGCAAAACAATTACGAAAAGATACTCACGATATATAATGATGTGCTTCAGGGGAAAGCGACTCATATCGGTTTCTTGATTAGCGGTACGCCGCAGTGCATCGAGGACAAATATAAAGGCGTGTTCAGCTATGAGGCGCTACGGTCGCGGCTTGCTGAAGGCCATTTTTCAGGCGGCGGGCTCAGGGATCTGTCAGCCCCGATCATAAGGCTAGAAACTCTGACGCAAGAAGAGATGTACGTGCTTATAGAAAAGCTGCGGGACATCCACGCGCAGCTATANANCTACNCGCCGTCGCTCAAACACGAAGATCTGCTTTATTTTCTNACCGTTGAGTATAATAGGGTCGGCGCGGGTACACATATTACGCCGCGAGAGATCATCAGGGATTTCATAGAACTGGCAGGCATACTCTACCAGAACCAGGACAAGAGCGTCGCCGATATACTGGGCAGCAACAGTTTTGAGATGGCAAAGGGCGGGTTGACCGACGAGGATATCCACGCGGACTTTCTTGAATTTGAGTTATAAGGAGAATTATTTATGTACCGATTTGTCGCCGTCGATATCGACGGGACGCTGCTTAATAATAGTAGTCAGGTTTCCAAGCGAAACGAGCAAGCAATAAAGGATGTTATAAACGCCGGTATAATATTTTCGCTATCAACCGGGAGGCCACTACAGGGCGTGTCCGCCTTCGTCGATATGGTCGGCGCGGACATGCCGTTTATCATATATAACGGCGCGATGGTGGTTACCAGCAAATCAAAACAGGTTTTGCACGAAACAACACTTTCTGGCGAATTGGCAAGCGGCGTCGTTCGCTTAGGCCAGCAACGCGGCACGAATGTATTCGTATACAGGGACGGGAAGATGCATGTTACAGAAATATCCCAGCCTGTTGAGCATTATATATCATATTTCAAAATCTCGCCCTTTGTCGTTGAGGATTTGGTTGAACTCGCGTCGAGGGGCGTTACAAAAGTGCTGTTCCGCGATACGCCGGACCGGATCACTGATCTGCAAAACGAGGCGGCGATTCTTTTCAAGGATAAGCTGAACTATTTCACATCGCAGCCGAACCTTCTGGAGTTCGTTGATTCCGCCACCTCTAAGGGCGCAGCCATGCGGGTAATCGGCGAACGCTACGGCATACCGCAGTGCGAAATGATGGCGATCGGCGACAGTTACAACGATATCGAAATGATCCGCCACGCTGCGCTCGGAGTGGCGATGGGCAACGCCCCGCAAGAGATAAAAGACATCGCCGACGCCGTCACATCGACAAATGAAGAAGATGGAGTAGCGGAAGCGATCTACCGCTATGTGCTTGACAGACCCCCTTCGACCAACTCAGACGCAAGTAGTGGTTAGTGTTTAGTTGTTAGTTGTTAGGAGACGAGGGATGCGTGTGAAAATAACTTGTTTTTTATTGAAGTTAGCGAGATGATAGGTTCTATGGATGTTTTCAGTAGGCTGGCGCCGTTTGTACAGGATTTCATCTATCAAAACAAATGGGAAGAACTGCGCGGTATACAGGTAGCCGCCTGCGAGGTCATATTCGACAGCGACAGCAACCTGCTCCTATCCTCCGGGACAGCGTCGGGCAAAACCGAAGCCGCCTTTTTGCCGGTACTTACCGAGCTATACTACAAACCTTCAAAGTCGGTCGGAGTAATGTATATATCGCCTCTAAAGGCGCTGATCAACGACCAGTTCAAGCGGCTCGAGCAGCTGCTTCTCGACTCGAACATCCCTGTGTGCAAGTGGCATGGGGATGCGTCTCAAACCGCGAAGGATAAACTTGTCAAAAACCCCCAGGGCCTCTTGCAAATCACCCCGGAATCGCTTGAAAGCTTGCTTACAAATAAGCGAGGCGCCTGCCTGCAAATGTTTTCCGACCTGCGTTTCGTCATTATCGACGAAGTTCATCAATTCATGCGCGACGCCAGGGGCATCCAACTGCTCAGCGTATTGGAGCGCCTACAGAAACTGACGGGCGTCTTTCCTAGGCGGATCGGGCTGTCCGCCACAATGGGCGACATTTCGCTTGCGCAGACGTGGTTAAATACCGGCACAAAGCGGGCTTGCGCGGCTCCAGTCACGGAAGAGGGAAAAAAACGCATGCGGTTGTATGTCGAGCGCTTTGTCGATTACGCCGACAAACGCGATTTCATTGAGCGCGACGGCAGTGGCAATGTAACAAACGTAAGCGCTGGAGGGGATATCGGGACGCGCGAGCATTTCGAGTACCTTTTTAAAATGACGCTCGATAAAAAAACCATAATCTTTGCCAACAGCCGCGAGGAAATCGAGTTCATTATGGCTAATCTGCGCGAAATCGCCATCAAGAACAAATCGCCGGATGTATACAGAGTACATCACGGCAACGTGTCGGCTCTGATAAGGGAGACTACCGAGGACGAAATGAAGGCCGAAGACGAGAAAATTGTCACTGGCGCCACGGTTACACTCGAACTCGGTATTGACATCGGTTCACTGGATCAGGTAATCCAGGCCGGCGCGCCCCTGACAGTTTCCAGCTTTGCCCAACGCTTAGGCCGCTGCGGCCGGCGCGGGCAAATACCGCAGTTGTTGTTCACTTTTGTGGAAAGTCTTCAGATAAACTCTTCAGATACGCTCGGGCCAATCAANTGGGAATTCATCCGGACAATAGCCATAATCGAGCTTTATACGAAGGANCACTGGCTTGAGCCGGTGTACCCCCATGACCATGCCTACAACATGCTTTATCATCAGACCATGAGCTATCTGAAAAGCTGTGGCGAAGTTTCGCCTGCTGCGCTCGCTCAGGCGGTGCTGACGCTAGGGTGCTTTGATAATGTATCGCAGGACGATTATAAACGGCTCCTGTCCTGGCTTGTCTATACCGAGCAATTGGAACGTACCGAGCGCGGCGGTTTGATAATAGGCAGAGAAGGCGAAAAAGTTGTAAACAGCTACAAGTTTCTGACTGTGTTTCTCTCTACGGAATATCTGCTCGTCAAAGACGAAAACCGCACAATCGGCACCGTGGACAAAGTCTACCCTGTCGCCACACGTTTCGCCCTCGCCGGTCGCGCTTGGGAGGTTGTGGAAGTCAACGAAGCTTCAAAGGTCATATTCGTCAAGAGCGTACCCGGTATCTCGCTTGTCGATTGGGACGTGGACTTCGAAGTAGATCTGCATACAGTGCTTGTGCGCAAAATTCAAGCTATCCTGCTATCCGATGAATCCTACCCATACTTGAGCGACCGGTGCGTCTCGCGCCTTTCTGAGATACGCTATATAGCAAGAAACAGCGGCATTCTGGAAAACTTGGTAACTCCGTTATCTGATAAAAAATTCGCCGTTTTCCCCTGGGTCGGGACGCGGCAGCTTTTCACCCTGCATTACGCACTATTGGGCAGGAAGATAAAAAACAGGTTGCTGTGGATCAGCACCGTATATCTCGAAGTCGTCTTCAACGGTACAGCCGACGAGCTCAATGCGATCATCCGCGACATACTGCAATCGGATCTGGATCTGTACGCCCTCCCCTTGCCGGACAACATACAGGTCAGGGGAAAGTACAACGAGTTTATCCCAAAAGATCTTCTCCGCAAACAGTTTATTGAAGATTACCTGGACTTGGAAGGCCTACGCGAGAGTTTGGTGTAGTTTATAATAGTCAAAATGGAAGGAAATGAGTTATATGAAAATTGGTATTATTGGAACCGGGATAATAGCATCGGCGATTGTGAAGGGCTTCTGTACAATGAAAACGGGGCATGAGTTTTTTCTGTCGCCCAGAAACGCGGAAAAAGCCGCCAGCCTTGCCGCGCAATTCAGCGAAGCGAGAGTTTGCGCGTCCAACCAGGAAGCTGTCGACAATTCCGAATGGGTGTTCATCTGCCTACATAAAAAGGACTTTGGCGCGTTGAGCGAGATCAGCTTTAGGCGCGAGCATAAAGTCTTGAACATGTCGGCGGAAATGAGGCTGCTGGATTTAAAAGAAATAGTCGGCGAAACTGCGCTCCTGGCGCATGTGATCCCGCTACCGTTCATTGCTCTGGGTGTCGGGCCGCTGCTCGTGTACCCCGAAATAGCGCAAGTCGGCGAATTGTTCGCGCCGGTAAGCGACGTCTACTTCGTCGACAAGCAATCTGACGCGCATACGTTGCAGATCGTCACGGGGCTGATGAGTCCGTTTAATATGCTCTTAAATGAAATCGCGCAGTTTTCGGATGAGCAAGGCATCGAGCATGACTTGTCGGTCAAGTTCCTGTGTTCGCTGTTCGGCGCGCTATGCGCCCGCGCGTCCGGCACACCGGACTGCGACCTCGTCGAACTAGCGCATGAGATGACTCCCGGCGGGTACAACGAGCAAGCGATGAACGAACTGATGGCCAACGGCGCGATTAGCGCGTGGCGCGTGGCGCTCGACAACTTGCTAGGGCGACTGCGGGAGAGCCGCTGAGCAGGGTACAGTTCATTTGACCGTTTGATATCTGGTTCAGGCTACATCGGAACCACACAGTGCCATGTATGTGTTAATCTCAAGAAGAAACGGAACCACACACAGATGCTTGAGGTTATGCCGCAGTTTTCGGATCTAATAGTCCCGTGGCTAAACAATGCGACCATTGAATTCAAGTCGAGCTCAACAACCTAACCGATCTATAACCGAAACAATGCGTTCAGATTTATGGATTTATGGATTTATACTGGTTTTGTCTTGCTATATTAGGGTTGTAAATCAGCATGAAAATCCATGATAATCAAGATTAGTTTTCTTTAAAGCGAAAAGACCTTCATGTGTAACCACTGGCATCACCCCCTAATCAGAGAGTGACCGAGCCGCCAAGCGACAATTCTCGGCTCATTATAGACCGCTACTTTATGTGCTGTCAATCAGCAGATTATACAACAAATTGTAATCTCCATCATTGAAGAAATCAACACCGAAATCACCAAAGCGCGCTCGGCGAGGAAACCGCGACTGGATGGATGGTAGATATCCTCCAGTCGCGGGCTTTTCTTGTTTCGCGTGGCACTGAGCGCGCTACAGCGTTTGCGCGCGCTCCCGCACTGTGTTGCTGAAGTTTATTACCTGGTGTTGGTATTCCTCGGTCATCATTGGGGACGTGATCATAAAATCAGCCGAGGCGCGGTTGGTTGCTATCGGGATGTCATAAACTAAGGCTATGCGCAGTAGCGCCTTTATATCGGGGTCGTGCGGCTGGGCGGTTAGCGGATCGGAGAAGAACACGATGAAATCGACAGTTCCTTCTACTATTTTTGCGCCGATTTGCTGATCCCCGCCAAGTGGGCCGCTGTTGAAACCTCGCACAGG
>WRNV01000101.1 GCA_009776445.1 Oscillospiraceae bacterium
GGCTCCGCACACAAGTTTTGACAATTGTACAAGTTTTCACTGCAGTACCAGTGCGTTGCCTGTAACCAACCTGTGTTTTTGGATGCCCACTGAACAGTTTCAACCCTGAATCTGAAGATCATGTGAATTCCTGTTTATGTTATTGACAACCTGGATAAAAGTGGTACAATATTGACAACGAATACAGTCTGAATTCATAACGAATAGCATTAGCGTTATGCGCTAATGGAAGACGGCGTAAACGTCGATTCTTCCCGGGGGGGACTATCAGGATGAAGTTAGGCGAGTTCGGATCTCAATCGAGGTGAAACCAGGGACTTTTGTCCCTCACCTTGGTTAAGTTTGGGCTATTCCCGTCTTGGGAATAATATCTGAATTGGAGGGATTTATTAATGAAACATCGCAAGATATTAAAGGCAGTCATAACAGTGATACTCACCTTGGCGGTGGCTTTGTCGTCTATTTCCGCAATGGCCATAACCGTAACGCCAGACGCGAGCTATCGTATTTACCTGGTTGGAAACGCCCACATAGATACATCGTGGACGTGGCCATTCCAGCACACGGCTGAAGTTGTCATCAGGGACACATGGAACAGACAGATTACAGCCCTGATGAGCGCTGATGGCGTAGCACAGGGCTGGACGTTCACAATGTCGGCGGCGACGCACTATCTATGGCTAAAGGAATACTATGATGTCGACACCAACACCAACGCAACTTACCAAAACTTCTGGAATAACACGCGCGCTCTCATTGAAGAAGGACGCTGGGGCCTGGCGGGCGGACAATTTGTCGAACCCGACCTTAACCTGACGGGCGGCGAAGCTTACGCGCGCCAAGGACTTTACGCTCAGCACATTTTCCTCGATTTCTTCGGCAAGATGTCGTCAGTGGCGTATGTGCCGGACGTTTTTGGCTTCTCCGGCCAGTTCCCGCAGTTTATCAGGAAAACCGGTCAGCAGTCCTTCATAGCAACAAAACTCAATTGGAGATCAGACCCCGGCAACGGCGCTTTCGACCCTGGACCATGGGCTGAAACCTCCGGCGGCCAAGCCAGCAACGGTCGTGAATCTGACCTCTACTGGTGGGAAGGCATCGACGGTTCCGACGTTTTGTCGTATAACTGCGTTAGTGACTACACAAGCAGCTACGCGGTTAGTACCTTTACAGGGGCCACCAATACGGTATTTAACCGTATACGCCGATCTGGCACCCTGACATATAATGACGTGGAATATGATTATGACTGGGACAGCGGCATTAAGTACGCGGTCGGCATGTACGGCTCCGGCGACCACGGTGGCGGCCCGAATTCAGGCACAGGTAACGGAACGCACGGCTTCGCGTACGCGAATAACGCCAACGCTACCGGACGTTCTTCGGCTATCAGCTCAACGATAGGCCGATACTTCGACGACGTGCGTCTCCCATCCGCACAGGCAAATGATGGCTGGGGCTTGTCACATGTGTACAGGCACAAGGGCGAGAACTACCTTGCGTATCACCGCGGTACATATACGTCATGGTCGCGCGTAAAGAAGTATAACAAACAAAACGAGATCCTGGCTGAAGTCGCAGAGAAAGCAGCAACGCTTGGTTTCTGGGCAAACGCGCTTGATAACAACGGATCCGACAAGGTCTACCAGTCCTGGTACAGGATCTGCACCAATCAAATGCACGACGTTCTCCCTGGCTCCGCGTCTCCGCCTCAGTACATACAGACATTTATGCACCAGGAACTTGTCAGGAACCTTATGGCAAACCTTGAGAATAACTCTCTGTTGGCGCTGTCTCATAGAGCCAACACTTCTGTCGACGAAGGAGTTCCAGTGTTCGTTTACAACCCGTCGTCATGGACTAGGGACGGCGAGACTACGACTTCCATCAAGCTGGATAAGTATTATCCTTATATAAAGGCGTTCGACGGCGCGACCGAGCTTCCGATTACGGTCATTGAAAATGAAGCAGACGCGAACGGCGCGGCGAAGATCAGCTTTATCGCAAAAGGCGTGCCGTCACTCGGCTACAAAGTTTTCAAAATTGTTGGCAGCGACAGCCCAAGCGGTTACGTGACTGATCTTGCGCTAACGACGACGGCTGACCTGTACACTATTGAAAACGAGAATATTAGGTTCACTATAAGCAGGTCGACCGGCAACATACCCAGCTTGCAGCTCAAGAAGTTCGGCAACCGCGAGATGATCAATCAAAATGCATCCATTCAAGGCAACTCGCTACAGGTAAAAGTCGACACAGGCGGCGGCAGTTATCCCGCGTGGGATATGACCAATGCTGAATTCGGCGGCGTCGCCCAAAAATTTGGCAACGTTAACGATGCTGACGAAGTTTCGATAGTTGAAAACACGCCTGAAAAGATTACCATAAAAGTCGTTCAAACCTGGTTTGACTCAGCTAGCCCGACATCGACCGCGATCCGTTATATCAGCCTTTTAGCGGGCAGCGACAGAATCGACGTCAGATTTGAACTGGATTGGCGCATGACTCAAAGGAACCTCAAGCTAGCGTTCCCGACCAATGTCGACGCGAAAGCCGTCAGCGCGGAGATTGCTTATGGCGCTATGGACGCCGGTGCGGAACTGGCAAGGATGGCGCAAGCCGACCTCGCGCTCAACGGCAACCTCGGCGGACCGGGTGCTCTCGGGCGTTCGACCCTGCGCGATACACGTTGGAACTCGGCTCGTTTCGAGCAGTCCGCGAACAAATGGTTCGACGTTTCCGACGATACTACATTCGCCGCGACACCGTCCGGATATGGCCTGAGCATCATGAACGACGCGAAGTACGGCTATGACGTACTTCGGATGACTGGAACCAGAACAGCTGGATGCGGCCTCGACGAAAATATTCCCGCCAGCGACACCTATGTCCGCCAGCAATTGACGGTCGTCCGTTCGCCGCAAAGCGCTAGTGAGACACAGGAAACATCAAGATACCTGCCAAGAAATACAACGATCGACATAGGCTACCAGGAATTCAACTACTCCATATATCCGCATGCGGGCAACTGGAAGACGGCCAACACCTCGAGCAAGGCGCATGAGGTCAACTATCCGATGCCTTCATTCCAGACTGTAGCCAGCTTGGGCGACGGCATCCTGGGCAAAGAGAATTCCTTCCTTACTACCGACAAAACTAATGTAAAGATCGGCGCCGTCAAGAACCAGCATGATAACCAACAAGACAAAAATACTCTTATCGTCAGGGTTTGGGAATCAAATGGTCTCGACACGCAGAACGTAAAGCTGACAATGCCTTCGAATGTTATTTCCGTCAAAGAAGTAAACATGCTCGAGCATGATTATAACGCCACATACACCGGAGTCAGATACGACGGCGTTCCGTACAGCTATACGGCCCAGGATAACAGGGACATCGGCATAGGCGGCGAGAAAGCACTTGTCGCGAGAGATTTCACAGGCAAATTCAGCGGCAAGGATATCAGCTTCGATATCGACCACTACGAGATACTGACGCTTCAAGTTGAGATCGCCCCGTACGCCGGCGCTCAGTTGCAACTTAAGCAGCAGGTCGTCGACCTTGACGGTCTATTCAACCTCAAGGGAACGACCACTGACGCGGCGCGCACGGCAAGCTCCATCGACGGCGCGGGCAATTCCATTCCCGAAAAGCTGTGGGGCGAAGCTAAGGCAAAGCGCGTTGACTATCAGGGCATCAAGTTTGACCTTGCTTCTGAAAGCGCCGAAAACTTGATCTCCGCATCCGGACAGACGGTCCCAGTAAACGGCGCCGGCTTTAGCAGGATATTCCTGCTTGGCAACAGCGCTGGGACAGGCGCGAAATCAGGTAGTTTTGTAGTGAACTACTCGGATGGGACATCAACCGCGAAGGATATAGCGTTTGCGGACTGGAAGTCAAATCTGACCGGATGGGATCTCGCCAATCAGGTTAATACGGACACGTATGTTTTTGACTCAGTCGCTCAGGTCTTCACTCACTGGCACAGCGGAACCAGGGACGAGAACACGCTGGACAACTACCTGTTTGCGTACTACATCGACGTAGACGACGCAAAGACGATTTCCAGTATCAAGCTCCCAGACGCGCCAGGAATTAAGATCGCCGCGATTACCGCAATAGGGACACCGATTGCGGGATTCGGCAGCACAAACGCTAGCGCATACGAGTTTAAGTCTATTCCCCCGGTAGCAAGCGCTGATGAACTCTTCTGGAATCTCTCTTCGCTTGACTTTTATGTGGGGTCCAAGGTTGGCTCACTCGTAAGTACAGGAGCTACCGACAGACAGAACATCCATCTCGAGGGAGAGGTATCTCCTGTCGGAACGCTAGCCCTGACATACTTCACCGCTCTTGTTGACGCGGGAGCGGGTGGTAACGCAAACGAAGGCCCAGCAAATATTATTACAACAGCTACCAACACCAAATTCTGCGGCGGGGTTGGTGCGGACAACGCCTGGTTCATAGTGGACGCTGGTCAAAACCGTCGGACAAGAGGTTACATTATCAGCGGCGCGAATGATGACCAGTCCTATAGGGACAGGGTGCTCGACGGCTGGATCGTCCAGGGAGGCGACAGCGGGACAGGCCCGTGGACTACCATCGCCGAAACCATAGGTATGGGAGAAGGTTGGACCTCAAATCAGCAGACCAGGATGTTCTTGTTTGACTGGAGCGCTCCAGGCCTTCCCGCTAATGGCTATAGGTATTACAGGCTTCAGGTCATAAGCCAGGGACAAGCTGGAGTCACTCCAAGCGGCACGATGCAGTTCTCACGCTTCGCCCTAACTGACAACGACTCAACACCTATGACTAACGGTTCGCTGAAAGCGTGGGTTGAGGAAAGCGTAGACAAGAAGGCAAATGATATTACAATAGATACCGTGACAGGGAAAGACGTTCTTACCTTTGTCGGCGAAGTTGCCAAAGTGGGAACTACTCCAGTCGCGGCAAGGACTTACACCTCGATCAGGACCAATCTCAGTATTCCCGTTTATGCCGACACAAAAATTAGTTATATGGTCAATCCAAAGAACAGCGCCAGCGCGTACGTGGCTTTCGACATTACGTTCTCTGATAACACCAGGCTCAGAGATCTAGCAACTGCCGTAGACCAGTATGGCGTACGCATGAATCCGCAGTATCAGGGCGCCGGTGGGAAAATTATCCCTGGCAAGTGGAACTTTGTGGAATGTGAACTGGGTAAATTCGCTGAAGGCAAGACTATAAGCAGGATCATAATCGGTTATGATAATCCAACCGCAGATCCAGCCGCGCCGATTGAATGCTCATTCGACTATATCTGGATCCACAGGAGCATGGCTTCCATCGACATTGGCAAGTTTATCGACATGCGAGTGACAAACGGCACGTTAGCTGGCGAAGACGTCAAAGCGTATGTAGTGCTTTACAACGCCAAGGGGCAAATGGTTAATTCCTGGATAAGCGATATTATCAGCATGGGCGCCGGCTCGACAGTAACTATCAATCCGTCTGATGTTGTCTTTGGATTGGAAGCGGTAGGCCCCGGTTCGTACGCCAAGGTATTCATCTGGACAAAGGACGAATTTATACCTTTGACCAATGAGATTTATTTCACGCTTTAGTTTCGGATTTCCGGATTACGCGTGTTTTAGCCGACTCATTTGAAACGCGCGTGGCTCCGGAGGACCTACGTTAACCTAAGCGACCAAAAAAAGAGGCGCCAGCGTAAGCGGCGTCCTCTTTTTTTGCCAATACTATTCTTCGTATTAATCGTCGTAATTAAACTCGTAACCTAAGCTCTCGCAAAATTCCATAAACCTCTCATATGACTCGGATGTGAATATGCCACTGGACGCTTTTGGCACGGTAATGTCGTTTACGCCCGCGAATTTGGCTATTAAGGCATACTCCATAAGCAACTGGTGTAGTGTACTGGAAAATGCCTTGACTTCATTTTGTACCTCATCTGTATTATATCGAACATCCATTGATTCGATTTCCGCGAAAAACTTCTCCTGATCCAACAATAAAAGTGGAGGATACTCATAAAAGATATTGTCAGCCTCGAAAAGATACGAAAAGTATTCCTCTTCACTAAGCAGAATGTCAACAACATCTTCACTCGATATTTTATCGTCAATATTCAAATCGTCATAGTTTGGTATAATAACATTACCTGAAAACGCCTTTAGAATTCCCTCATAATCACTGCCGCACGTCTTTTTTATAAAATCGTTGACATCAAATGTTTCCTCCTGCCCCGCCTCTTCTAACAGCGCTTGAATAAAGCTCTTCCCGCTGTTTTCAGAAATGACTTTGTCAATGAAATCGATCATGAGCGGTACCTTGATGTTCATATAATACACGTTTTGCGCCTCCAGCATATTACCCTCCATAGACGGGTCAACAATAAGAAACCCAGGCTCTTTTAACGAGAAGTAGAGATACTTTAGATAGTTGATCCCAATATCACCAATATCGCCTTCGATAGAAAAAGCCTCTTTTATTTCCTCGGAAAGGTAATCCGCTGAATTATCCACGCAATAGTTGGACAGCCCTTGATAAATCCAATTGTTTGGAACATAACGCAGATTCGGCGCCTTGATCAGGCTGTCAAAATACAGGTGAAACAGTGTAGTAGTCATAGTCTGGCATTCATCGCCCAGATTTATATCGGCGGAGAGCGCGCCGCCCTTTGCGCCCACGCCACCAAGGATCATCGAGTGATCTTCCGCCGCGTTGCGCAGTAACACAAACGGGGCGTCCGGCGGGAGTTCGCCGAACAGGTCTGTGTAATAGCGTGTAAATGCATAAAACACCTCTAACGATCTATCCGAAATATTGCCTGCAATAGCTTTATCCAAATAAACCGTCAATCCCGTTACGGAGTCCATTTTTTCAAACTGGCCGAAACAAAAAGTTGACTTGATAATCGAGTTAAATACTGTCCAGGTCGGGTTTTCAACAATGAAAGAGCAGTCGTCCGAAAGATGCTCCTGATAAGGGATAATAGCATTCCAGCCGTAATTCGCGTCAAGTTTAAACGACACGGAGCTGATGAAATCTTCCACCGATTTTAGGTCAGTGAGATCAAAAAGCGGCCCGATTAATACGTTTTCACCGCAAAAGACAAGCAAATCCTCATACATGTCGCCATACGTACGCGCAGCGGCATCCATATAGTTTTGGTTCCCAATTCTGACGTTATAGAAAAGGCTCACAAAACTGGCGGACGGATCTATAGGCCCAATAGCTATTAACTGGAAATTCCCGGTGTCATTCATATCAACAGTATTCCCAAGATCGTCGACGCATCTGAGTATATCCGTATCTACTTCGTTCCGATATAAATAAATGAGCCCCTCGGATGAAAGCGATTCGATGCCTAAATCCACGTATACATCCAAAATCTTAACATTGGTATCGTTAACCGCAACCTTGTAATCAATCGAGAATCTGGATTGGTCAAGTTCAGGTACGTGCGAATCGTCGTAGGAAACAACGAACACCACCACTCCGGTCACCGCCAATACAAGAGCCAAAATAATCACAAAATCAAACCACGGCTTTTTCTTTCTTTTGCTTTCATTTGTCTTAGATAATAACATTTTATCACACCCTATAATTTTTTGAACACGGGGACGGTTCTTTTATACTCTGGTATAAAAGCCTTTATATTGTATCGCGGATCACGCAATCCGCTATCTCTCATTGTACAGGAAAGTCATGCTCCTTTCAACACCAAAAATGAACAGAAGAACCGTCCCCGCGTTCATTTTGTTATTTTTATTATCAATAGACTGTGAATGTCAGCGGTAATGCCTGGGCGCCGCCATTACTTGACGAAACTGTCAGCACGCCTGAATACAAGCCGCAGGGAAGTCCGAGCCTGGGCCTGACGGTAACTTCGGAAGAGCCTCCGGCGGGTATTGAGGTGGATGGTAATGACACTATTTCAAAATATGTGGCTCCGGTTGTTATTGTTGCGTAAACAGAACTCAAAGTACTCGTACCCGTGTTGTTTACCATTGTTGATATGAGCGTTTGCGTTCCATATCCGAAAAACACGTACGGGAACGTTATACTGGCGCGGTTCAATGCTAGCACCTGAACTGCCGCAGTCACCGTAAACCCCAAAGGTATCGTTATGGCGCTTCCGTTGGCTGTCGATATCAACATCGAGCCATTGTAATCGCCGATTGGTAATCCCGTCCTCGGCCGTACAGAGACTGATGACTGGCCTCCCACGCCAAGCGTGCTTGTTGGATATGAAGTAATCTCAAAATACGAAGCGCCGGAAGTTATACTGGCGCTCAAGCCGGTTAAAGCTACCGCCCCTATGTTTTCGATTAAGTTCGTAGTTGGTAATATCGCTGCATATCCTACTTGCATGGAGGGAAATACGATATTATTGTGCGTCACTGTCCATAAATGGGGAACCGGCTCGGTCACAGTAAATGAAAGCGAAACCGTCTTGCTGCCATCTTTTTCCGTCGATACAGTTAATACACCAGAGTAAGTGCCTACCGGAAGCCCCAACTTAGGTTGCAAAAAGACTATATCAGCGACATTTGGAGAAGGATCGACTAAGATATTACCATTTCTCTCAAAATACAAGTCGCCAGTTGTTATGGCAAAGCTAAACCCAGACAGAACCGCTGATCCCGGGTTGTGAACTGCAACTGATGAAATTCCTCTCTCTGTGTATCCCACCGACTCGGAAGGGAATACTATGTTATCAGTACTCAGCGACCATGTAGGAGGGTTCAAGTCCGTTACAGTGAACGACAGCGAAATTGTCTTGCTTCCACCGCTTGCAGTCGATACAGTCAGTACGCCAGAGTACGTACCGGCTGGGAGTCCCGTCTTGGGTCGCGCGTAAAAGTAGTAATAGCCGCCAATGCCAATCGCACTTGTTGGATATGTGGTAATCTCAAAACACGTGGCGCCGGATGTTATAGCCGCATTAACTCCGGATAGCACCGCCGGCCCAGTGTTGGTCATTGAGGCGCCGAGCGGCGCTTGTGTTCCATATCCAGAATATGCGGAGGGGAACACCATACTTTCGCAGCTCAAAAACCATACAGGGTCGATCGACCCGGTTACGGCGAACGAGAGCAAAACTGTTTTGCTGCCGCCGTTTGTCGTCGATACAGTCAGTACGCCATTGTACGAGCCGACTGGGAGTCCCGTCCTGGGTCGGACGTACATGTAGAAATAGCCGCCTGCGCCAATCGTGCTCGGTGGATATGAGGTAATCTCAAAATACGAGGCGCCGGATGTTATGGTTGCATAAACTCCAGATAGCGCCGCCGGGCCTAAGTTGGTAATTGGGGTGCCCATCGACGCTTGCTCGCCATTTCCAACAATTTCGGCGGGGAACAGTATAATTGTGTTGTTCAGAGACCATACAGGGGCTACCGGATCGGTTACGGTGAATGAGAGCGAAACTGTTTTACTGCCACCATTACTAACTGAAACCGTTACTGTGCCAGAGTATGTTCCCGGATCAAGCCCCGTTACGGGACAAACAGAGAACGAGGAAATTATTCCA
This sequence comes from Oscillospiraceae bacterium, assembly GCA_009776445.1. Lineage (GTDB taxonomy): Bacteria > Bacillota > Clostridia > Oscillospirales > Oscillospiraceae > WRMH01. The sequence continues at coordinate 9,539 of WRNV01000101.1, forward strand.
GGAGGGATAGTATTGTTTGGATATCCGGTTATCTGAAAATACTGCCCGCCAGTAGTTACGCTTGCACTGGCAGCGCACATATCTACTGCCCCTGTGTTGGTGATCGTTGTCAGTATCGGTGTTTGCGCTCCATATCCAACCGACGCGGATCCAAAAGAAATGCTTGTTTGGCCCAATGTCCACGCTGCTGGCGCATATACAGTGAAAGTCAGCGAGATTGTTTTGGCTTGTCCGCCATTGCTTGAAGATACTCTCAATACGCCATAGTAAGAGCCGACGGACAGCCCTGTCTTGGGCCTTATGGAGACTGTGGATACGCCTCCTGCCGCGACAGTGCTCGAAGGAGATGTTGTTATCTCAAAATACAAGCCGCCTTCCGGCATTGTCGCGCTGATTCCGCTGAGTGATCCCGGGCCTGAGTTGTTGACTGTTGTCGGCACAGACGCTTGGATACCATAACCCAGAATTCCGTCTGGAAACACTATGCTTTCCCGGTCAAGCCACCATGAAGGAGAACTGGTGCCCTCCCATGACAATGTTGTAAAGCTACAAAGAGATCCGTATACCTTGGCTCCGGACGATCCGCTAATGTAAACGAACGCTCTATAAAAGTATGTTGTGTTTGGTAATAGTCCGTAAATCCACTTATAGATGCTGCCTATTTCTGACCTGTACCCACTTAGTACAGAGGTAGCGCCGATCATCGACGAATTAGTACAGTATTCAAATCCATAATAACAATAATAGCCGCTCATTGGCACTGTTGTAATGTACCCATTCAACGTAGCGCTGGTGGGTAAGATACCGCTAGCGGCGTCAGTTCTGACTTCCGGCATAGCGGCAAAAGCCGCTATACCCAATGTAGAAAGCAAGCAAAACACCAAAAGGACTGCCAGCAAATGTTTTAATACTGTTTTCATAGTCCATCCTTCTTTCTTATGTATTTATAGTTTTATTAAAAATCACAAACAAAAACAAAAAGACATCAAGTTCAGATATGCCTTGGACATTCGCGTCCAGTAATAAGTAACGTAAACGAGTGTATTAATATATTATTCTCTTAGGCGCTATACTCGCGGCTGAAATACAACCAGCCATGGCAGGTATCCAAAGATTGCCCATCCAGCGTGGCTTCCAAGCGTGGATTGGGACTATAGCAATCGGGTAACGCAATAGAAATTCCAAGTTGCGCTATGCCACGCCTAAATAAACAACAGTTAATTAGTCGGCGGCACGCTATAGGCTCACGTGGGATGGGCTGCTACGGTAGTATATAGATCATCATGTCGTCATCTCCTCTCCTAAAGTTTTCCAAAACATATACTGGACTATTTTTATCCAATATTAACAATGCCCTTCTGACTCTCACTTTTTATTAACCGTCTTCCAAAACGCCAAATGTTGTGATTCGGAATATCTGGACTATTTTTATCCAGTTTTATTTTCCACAATCACATATCAGTATTATAGCATTATTATATGTTTATTACAATGTACATTTTGTATATATTAGTGCAAAAATTTTAAAATTATTGTTATTTTGCGGCACCGTTTAGGACATGCGTATCTGCCTAAGCGACAACGTGCGCTTAGGCCGCGCCTTTTACTGTGGGAGAGTCGCAACGTTTGTCAACACCTCAATGCATCTATCCGCTAATTCCGGTGTTAGCTTGTAAGTTGTTTTAATAAAATGCTCGCCAAGCCCTTCTAATCTCATGTCGTCAATCGCCACATATCTTTTTATTCCCAGGTGTTCATGCAAATATAAAAGTATCTCCACCGACCGTGTCTGGTATTTCATATCGTCGCCCAGTTTCAATGTAATTAAATAGAGAGATATATCTTTTTCAAATTCCAAAAACTCTATCCCATCAACAAAATACGATTCCAGATCATGTATTCGGAACAAGTCTCTCATTCGTTCATGGGTCTCATCTCTCCATGAAGAAGAAAGAACGATTTTAGCGCCGGAAGTATCCAACACCCGTTTAAGCTCACTGACAGCATTCATATCCCAATCATAGTATACGGCTGCTACATCGTAGATATCGTATTTTCGATAATCCACGCCAGTTTTCTGATGCAATTCTTCATAGACTTTCTCCATGTCGCCATTTTGTATATGATCAAATCTATACTGCGTAAAAGGCTGCAATACACCATCAATATCCAAAAAAACTACTTTTTCAACCATGCCGATTTACTCCCCCTCGCTAAGTCAGTGGGTGATGTTTAACGTATTTGGTTAGCGATTTAGGTTTTTGTTGCTTCTGGTGTTCGTATTACCTGGGTATGCACTTGACGCCAACTGAATACTCTACACTCCCGTCATTGCGGGCTTGACCCGCAATCTCGTGAAGGATTGGTATATGAAAGAAAA
>WRNV01000102.1 GCA_009776445.1 Oscillospiraceae bacterium
GACGAACGCTGTACGCAGTCGAAGCGAAGTCGATACCCCCTTATCGCTTAGTTGTCTGAAGTGGGTTTGGGTCAGTTGGCGTCAAGTGCATACCCAGGTGAGGTTATATATATGTGGGTTATTTTTGCGTTGGGTTCCGCGCTCTTTGCGGGCGGTATGTCCATTTTGGCGAAAATTGGAATCAAAAACACCGATTCAAATTTAGCGACGGCGCTGAGAACTATTGTTGTCGCAATCTTTGCCTGGCTGATGGTCTTTGTCGTCGGATCCCAAAATAGCATAGCAAATATTGACACTAAGAGCGTCGTCTTTCTTGTACTATCGGGACTTGCTACGGGCGGCTCTTGGCTGTGCTATTTTCGCGCGCTTCAAATAGGTAATGTTAATAAAGTCGTGCCAGTGGATAAATCCAGTACGGTACTTACAATGCTTCTGTCGTTTATCTTGTTCAACGAAGGATTGACTTGGGTGAAAGTGGGCGCAATGGTGTTGATTGGCGTCGGCACATATTTGATGATCGAACGAAAAGAAACAGGCGCAGACAAAGAAACAGGGCATAGTTGGCTAATATACGCGGTTTTATCGGCAGTATTCGCAAGCCTAACGGCAATTTTAGGAAAAATTGGCATCGTCGGGGTAGAATCCAATCTTGGAACCGCCATACGGACGATGGTTGTTCTTGTCATGGCTTGGCTAATTGTAATATTACAGGGCAAACAACGCGAAATGAAAAACATAGATACTAGAAGCTGGGCTTTTATCGGATTATCAGGCCTTGCCACAGGGCTATCGTGGCTGTGCTTTTATCGAGCGCTACAGGAAGGGCCTGTCAGCGTGGTAGTGCCTATCGACAAATTAAGTATTATGCTCACGGTCGCTTTCAGTTATTTCGTTTTGCGCGAAAAACTGAATAAAGCGCCTCTAATTGGACTAATAATGATTCTGGTTGGGACATTGAGTTTATTGATATAACACTATAACTTGAAGCAGTTACTCATTTATATCTAAAAACGTAAGAAAAACTTAAAAATATTGTTCGTCGATTTGTAAGAAACAGGGCATATATTGAGCCTTGAAAGGGTGTGATATAATGGCCTGGATACAAGTACGCTAACTTAAGAAAAGAGGCGCTCTGAATGAACATCTTGATTTGCGATGACGACAAAGAAATAGCGGAAGCTATCTCGATATACTTAAAACATGAGGGGTATACGACGCTGCTCGCGTATAATGGCGTCCAGGCGGTGAAACTACTTGAAAGCAACGATATACACCTAATTATTATGGACGTTATGATGCCGGAGATGGACGGCATAAGAGCGACGGTGGAAATACGGCGTGAACACAATATCCCCGTTATCATGCTTTCCGCGAAAAGTGAAGACACTGACAAAATAATAGGGCTCAACATTGGGGCTGATGACTATATTACCAAACCGTTCAACCCCTTAGAACTCATAGCTCGAGTGAAAAGCCAGCTCCGCCGCTACACAAAGCTTGGCAGCCGGCCGCAACAAGATGACCAGGATATATTCCAGATTGGCGGGCTTGTACTTGACGACAAAGACAAAACAGTCGCCCTCGATGGAGAAGAGGTCCACCTGACCCCCATTGAGTACAAGATACTGCTTCTATTTGTCCGCAACAAAGGGCGCGTGTTTTCTATCGACGAAATCTACGAACGCGTATGGGGCGAAGAATCGTTTGGCGGCGGCAGTACCGTGACGGTGCATATCCGGCGCATTCGCGAAAAAATTGAAATCGACCCAAAAAATCCAAAATATATAAAGGTGGTGTGGGGCCTTGGCTACAAAATTGACAAGCAATGATAAGCAAAAGACGAAGGAAACGCAAAGGGCGCAAGAAACGCAAAAGACACAAGAAACGCGTTCACGCGCGAAATTTAAAAACTGGACGGCTCGCCGGTTTGTAAAAATAAGCTGTCTGACCTTGATACCGGTACTGCTGTTTATCTCCTCGATCGGCATGGTCGGGATCGCTACCATGGACAACGCGAGCACTGATTTATTATTTACGAATTTTGACAAAAACGATTACTTTTTCGACAACTACGTTAATATGGCGGTATCATACGCGCGAAGCGCGTTTTGGCTGCAAAGCGAAGAGAACATCAAAAACATGGGCTGCCTTGAATGGGAACTCAGTAATGACGGCTATGATGGCGAATTTGAGTATGTTAACCGGCGGAGCTATGATCTTATTTCAAGAAATTGGTATGGAAAGTCCGGGTGGGGAACAATTTACAATACGGACATAGATTCGGCGGAAGCAAAGCGGATGGTTGAAGACGCGATACAGGAACAGTTACGGGAATTGAAAAATGCCAAAAACCAGCTAGAAACGATGCCGGGGCTGCGTTATTACATTTCTGACGGAAGCAGATGGATTGGCAATGTCCAGTCAGACGCCGGCTTGGCTCTGTTCAGGGATCAACCGGTCTATTTTATTCACGAAAGTGGAAAAGCCGACGAGTACAGCCGCGGCGGCGGACATTCAGGAGTTTATCCAGTTAATATATATGACGAAGATGGCAGCGAGGATAGCATTTCGTGCTATATCGGGTTTACGAGCGAGATGGTGCAGTGGCAAAACAACGTTTGGAGGCGCGCTCAGTACCAGTTCGCGGCTCAACTCGCGCTTATAACGGTTCCGCTTATCCTCACGTTCGCGCTTGTTATCATATTGATCGCGGGCGCGGGCAGAGAATACGGGAGCGACGCCGGAGGGGTCAATTTCAGGCTTATTGATAAACCCTGGGTAGATATCAGCCTTTGCGCTGTCATTGGGTATGAGGCTGTTGTCGGGTACCTCATCTACAGAGCAATGCACATCGCTTGGCGCTACGAGAACATGTGGTGGATATACTCGCTTGCCGCGATCGCCTCAGTCGCGATGGCGTTGCCGGCGCTATGGTGGATGATGAGTTTTGTCAAGCGTTGCAAGGCAGGCAAGTTCTGGCGGTATACATTGATCTACGCGCTTGTTTCGCGAATATTCAATGTGATAGCGCAGCTCATTAGATCCATATGGGCTGGGACGCGCCTTACTGTGAGGGTGGTGGTAGTCGGCGTTGCGATATATGTGGTAATGACGACATGCTTTATTATCGCGTTTAACCAAGAGGAACCTGTGATTATTATGTTTTTCATGCTTATTGCACTAGCAGCGCTGTTGTTCCCGCTGCTCCGCTACGCGCGCAAGCTCCACACCGTCGAGCAAGGCGCGCGAGCCGCGACCGACGGACGCTATGACCCCATAGTGGTATCAGGCGGCGAGCTTGGCAGCATAGCCGCTTCGATCAACAATATTTCAAACGGCATCAACATTGCCGTCGCCGAGCGCATGAAAAGCGAACGATTCAAAGCAGAGCTGATAACGAACATCTCGCATGATATCCGTACGCCGCTCACATCGCTCATCACTTACACGGATCTGCTTAAAAATGAAGGTTTGGATAACGAGAGGGCACAAGAATATCTTGACATACTAATACAGAAATCGGCGCGGCTCAAGACGCTGACAGACGATCTGTTCGAAGCCTCCAAAGCGGCAAGCGGCAATATTGAAGTAACGGTAGGGACGCTGGATCTTGCTGTTTTTATCCGGCAAGTGCTTGGCGAAATGGAGGAAAAATTGAGCGGTTCGGGACTTGATTTCCGACTCAATCTGCCAGAGTGCGCCACAGTTCGCGCGGATGGAAGGCTATTGTGGCGTGTAATGGAAAACCTGCTAGCCAATGTTTTCAAATATGCGCTTAAGGGATCGCGCGTATATATCGACGTCACGCCGGATACGCAGGGTACGCAAGGCGTGCAGGGTATTACACGGGGAACGCAAGATGTGCAGAGTACTACATGGGGAACGCAAGGCGCGCAGGGGACGCCAGGAGTCAGGGTATATAGGCTCGATATCAAGAATATGTCGCAGCATCCACTGAATATAGAACCGGAAGAACTGATGGAGCGGTTCAAACGCGGGGATGAAGCAAGGAGCGGCGAGGGTAGCGGCCTGGGTTTGTCGATAGCGCAAAGCTTTGTAACCGCGCAGGGTGGGCGGTTTAGCCTGTCGATTGACGGCGATTTATTCAAAGCGTCGATCTACCTGCCTGGCGCGTAATGCGCTGATGCTTGACCTATATCGCCTTTCCAAAGTGCCGCCGACAAAAATACTAAAGTGGGCTTTACCCACAACCCAAAGTGCGGCGTCAGAATTCAGAATTCAGAAATCAGAAGTCATTGGATAAGATAGTATAATTTAATGTATAATTATTGTTGGGCAGGGCTGTTGAAATATTTTGGATATTTCAACAGCCCTGTGGAGGGATTCGCAATAGCCTGTATATTTGTGGGTTTATATAAATGTTGTAAACAGATAATTCGAGAGACAATACTATAGGGAATAACAAAATATTTTTTTATAACATGTCCCATATTCTAAAGTTATATCTTTTTGTGAAATTGTGATTTGCTTCTCCGGGCGCGTATTGGAGTCAAACGACTCTTCTGAAGTTGTTCAACTTCAAGACATTTCCGGATTATAATCAATCCGAACACATACGCATCACCCCCAACCATATTATACCTTGATACTGCTTTTTACAATGATAATGATTATGATAACGATTATTATTACTAGTATACTAGCAACCATTTTTGAAGTCAATACCTTTACAATAACTCAGGAATTTAGTATAATAATCATAATAGTTTGGAATGGGTGAGACCGTTGAAGTCCACAAAACAAAAGGAAATTATACTGACTACGGTGCGAGCCATGAGAAATCATCCCACTGCTGACGAAATATACCGTAAGCTGCGGGAAGATTTTCCACGGCTTAGTTTGGGTACCGTCTATCGCAATCTTAATGCGTTCGCGCAAAAAGGCGATATCCGCAGAGTAACCATACTAAGCGGCGGAGATAGATATGATTTTCGGATGGATAAGCATGAGCACATGTTATGCGAAAACTGCGGATGTGTTATTGACGTCGAAGCCGAAGTAGAAATTAAACTGAAAGAAACCGACATCATATCGGACAAATACACGCTAAATGGATACACTCTTTTTTTGCATGGTCTATGCTCTAAGTGCTGTTTAGACGAAAGCAAGGACGACAACAGAGCAGGGCGAAAAAAAGACAAGCAAGAAACGGCAAATTTTATTGAACGCTAGTATAATATTCTTCCAAGTGGAAATTTGCGTAGCTGCAGGGAGGCGATTTATTTGGAACGGTTTTTTAACACCGCAGGGCCAATGAATCCCACAAAACACTATTGCATCGACCCACTAACGCGTATCGACTGGATAGATGTCCAGAAGTTGATCCGTGATGAACGATACTTTGTTTTGAGAGCGCCGCGCCAAACAGGGAAAACCAGTACGCTGATGGCCATGATGCGCGCGCTCAATTTAGAAGGCAGTTACGTCTGTGCCTACGCCAATATCGAAATCGCGCAGACCGCGCGCGATGAGGAAAAAGGCGTCCCCGCCGCTTGCAGCGCAATTTCAAGCGATCTTGCGCTATACTTAAAACGACCTGAGTTGCAACAATGGTTTTTGCATGAAAGCAGATCATTTCCGCCACAGGAACAGCTTTTACAACTATTGAGCTACTGGACGTCAACGTCTGACAAACCGACAGTGCTGTTTCTGGACGAAATCGACGCATTAGTAGGAGATACGCTGATTTCAATCCTACGCCAGATCCGCGCCGGATATACCAAGCGTCCTGAAGCTTTTCCGCAAAGCGTTATACTCTGTGGCGTCCGCGATGTGCGTGATTACCGCATCCACCAAGGTGGCGGAGAGATCATTACTGGGGGCAGCGCTTTTAACATTAAAACAACATCATTGCGGTTGGGGAATTTCACAGTGGAAGAAACCAAATCATTATGGCTACAGCACACGGAGGAAACTGGGCAGTTGTTTGACGAGGCTGTTTTCCCAGAACTATGGGAAGACACACGCGGGCAGCCGTGGCTCGTAAACGCACTGGGACAGGAGATAACCTGGGAAATACGCGCCAACCGTGACCGAAGCCGAAATATCACGCTTTCTGATTACAAAGAAGCAAGGGAATCGCTAATTGAGTCACGCGCAACGCACCTTGACCAATTGGTCAATAAACTGCGTGAACCGCGCGTCCACAGCGTCATAAGCGCTTTGCTTGCTGCGGAAGCCAACTCCATTAATATGCCGCCTGCCGACATAGAGTATGTCGAAGACCTTGGACTGATTAGGACTAAGCCGTCTATCCACATCAGTAACCGCATTTACCAGGAGGTAATCCCACGCGAACTCATATGAAAAGCAGGGCATATACGGCCCGCTGCAACGTATTGTGATTGAAATAAAGTTACGGCGTGGCGCTCTGGAAACAGTTATAGCGCAGGGGCTTCAGCAGACGGCCGACTATTGTAGACAGGTAGGGGTACACACTACTCTTAGCAACAGTAACCATTTAATCCATCTTTCTCTTAAGTTCCAGGTTGTAATAATCCATTTCATATCGATCATATACAGAGTGATCGACTTCATTATACATAATTGTAACATAACCAAAACTTAAGTCGTTTTCCTCAAGCAACATCAACCAACCCATTACTTTTTCGATATTTTTGCCATTCTCATCCTCACTTTCCAATATGAAATCAGTCTCAAATAGTATGTCTTTTCTCTTAAAGGGGATGTCACCACTGAAATCCATATCATATTTGTACAGTTCAGCGGAGTCATATCCGTCCTGCGCAGTGTAGGGGATAAGCCACACACGTACAGATCTAAGCAGTGGATCGAAGCTCAACAACTCTCTTACAAATACGCTTGCTTTTAGCTGTAATCCCTCGACCACTATTTCCCGTCCTACTATATCAGTTTGGTATGTATCCCAGACCCTGAGCGAATGAGTACCGATATAAAACCTTTTCTCAACGAAATCATATGACTTAACACAGTAAACAACACTTGGGAATTCTATGCCTTTTGAGTCTAGTATTTCTGATAAATCAGAATCATTTTTCGATTTATAATAAAGAACATCATCAATATAAAACTCATTGCTGTCATAATTCATGCGAAAGAATACCCAAGCAAACAAGCCAAATCTAAAAATAAGAATCAGCAGCAATAAAACAACTGTCACTATGCTCACAATAATAACGGATATTCTATGTTTTTTCAGGAATCCAACCATTTTAACCACACTTGTTATTATTAACTATCTTGTCTAGAGTAAAAGGGCGAACACATAGGTCCGCCCCTATAATCACGCCTGATTTGACAATGACGTTACATTTTTCTACCCATAGATTTTGCCGCTGGCGCGCGTTGATGGGAGGATCACGCGGGTGATTATGGCCGCAGCCTCGGCGCGAATGATGCGCGCGTTGGGATTGAACGAGCCTTGCGCATCTTTCCCCTCGACTACACCCGCCTTGTACAGCATGAAAATCTCTTTGTAGTACGGAGTATCCTCGTCCACATCGGGCAGTGCGTTTACAGTGTTTTGCGCCGTAAATTCAGTTTCGGACAAGGAACGCGAGAAGATATACGCCATTTCCGCGCGCGAGGCCGCCTGGTTATAGACCTCAAAATCATCATCAGCGATTAACCCGTTTTCGATGGCATAGTTGACATTGCCCTGATACCACGGGCTGCCGGGGACGGGGTCAAATTCGAGCTGTCGCCCTGTCGAGTAAAAGCTGTGTACCCGGGTCGCTACCGTGATCACCTCGGCGACTGTGATATTTCCAGTTGGATTGAACGTGTTAGCGCTTGTACCAGACATAAGGTTATACTCATACGCGCTGGCAACCGATTGATCATTATAATAGCCATACCATGCGCTTTCGTTTACGTCGATGAATATTCCGGGCGTATACGTCCTAACTTTTTCAAAATCGGAAACAACAAACGACTCTGAAGCCTCGACGACCGTCACGCCGTTCATCCCCCAAAAGCCGGTATTTGATCCGTTTGCGAAGGATATTCCATTTTGGTCACCGACTTTGCCCCATTTTGCCATGCCTGCGGGAACGGCGGAAATGTCGTTAGTGGAGCCTTCAGAATACACCATGTTCATTGTCGTATTGTTCCACGCGCAAACCACAGCCGTACCGCTGATCTCAGGTTCGATACGCGCCAGAGGGGGATTTAGGAGGCCAACGTCTCCTACATTCTCAGGAGGATCATCATAGTGGACGACCCAAAGGCTTATAACATCGCCGATATTTTTTCCATAGGCTAACACAAAACCTCCGCTTATTTCCATAGTGTCCATACCATAGATTGCCTCTCCGGTTTTTGCAATGACCCCGCCGCCGCTCATCTTCACGGAACCGCCCCGTATCGCGGTGCCTGACCCCCAGTTTTCCACTAAGCCATCGCGTATTTCAATGTTGCCCCCAGACGATACAGTGGCGCCAGCTCCGGAGGAGGACACGCCGCCATTGTTGAGTATTAGGTCAGACGCCACTAAGGCTGAATATCCGTCTTGAGGTGAAGCCGCCACCCCGCCGCCGCTCACCGTCACTGGCCGGCTACTGTAGATGGCGCTGCCTATCCCCTCGTTTTCCACCATGCCTCCGCTTAAAACGATAGGGACGCTGGCATAAATAGCATGAACACCACCCGTGTTCTTAATGCCGCCTCCTGGCGCGACTTCAAACTGGCCATAGCCATACAAGAAAATCAGAGATTGATTAGCGCCTCCATCGGCGAAACCGGAATATTCGGCTTTCCAAACAACTGTGACGCCTTCGTCTATCTGCAGCGTGAGATTCTCTGTAGCGCCGCTGACCGTGCCGGTGACTACGACGACGTCGCCGGCAGCTCCGGCATCGAGCGTCCCTGTGCCGCCATGGGCAAAGCTATTGATTTGCCCCGCAAGCTCGACCGCGCTCTCAGCGCTTGCCGAAAGTGGAAACGCGGCAAACAGGCTCACCAACAGCGCCGCCATAAGAATACCGGATAATATTTTCCGTGTTTTGTTTTTCATGGTTCCCTCCAAATTCATATAAATCACGCTGTTAATGAGCGCTAAAAGCGGTCCAACTTTCGACACCGCCACTCATGATATAGTTGTGTCCAATCGACGCTTCCATAATGTCAAAATATCCCCAGTGCGAAGTGGCAAGATCGGAATATTTTTTTGGCAGCGAATTCGCATTTGCTGTTATGTACGCTTTGTCACCTTCCCTATTGAGTATGCGGTTGACCAATGTGACGACATCAACGCGGGTAATGGGGGCTTCCGGCTTAAACGTCTTATCTGTATAGCCTATGATCCACCCCTTCGCCGCTGCGGAGTTGATATATTTCACCGCCCAGTGGTTGTTTGGCACATCAGTGAAATCATTTGTGTCTGTAAGCTCGAGATTGTCGAAATGAGCCGCTAGCGTAGCAAATTCAGCGCGGGTCACGGCGTCGTCAGGCCTGAATTTGCCATCGCGGGAATAGTCCGCGAGAACACCACGCCAATACATATAACACACTTGATTCGCGTACCACGGTATTTCCTTTGAGGGGTTCTGGACATCGACGTCTGGATAGTAGGCATACCTGTAATCAGTGTCCAAGTTCATGCTTTCAACCAGCAGCCTTGAGAACATTACGACAGCTTCCGCGCGAGTCATGTTTTTGCCGGGCAAGAACGTACCGTCCGTGTATCCCTGCATATAGGCGAAGTTGTGGTCTATTTTGTTGAGCTCGGGTATTTTGTTGTTGACAAAGGTCACTACTTGATAGTCACGGTCAGGATAGGCGAGGTTATAGACGCCGTTTGGCGTGACTTCTATAATATATTTGACGTCTGTGGCGTTATAGCCCCTTGGAGCAGCGTATTCAGACAGTATGTATGTTCCGATCTCAACGGTAAATTCGGCTTCGCCATTACTATCTGTTAATACATCGTATACGTGCGGGGAACCGCCTTGAGTTTCGAGACGTATTGTCGCTCCAGCTAGGGGAACGCCATTCCCATCAACTTTCTTCACAGTGAAGCTTTGTTCGTTAATATCAGGCGCGACTACTTCGATCCTAGCGGGGTCAGACACCGCTTCTTTCGGTTCTTGCTCCCATGTAGTTGAATTTGTGCCGACAATGGGAACTTGCACCGTATAAGTGACGACGGCATAGTAATACTTAACCCCTACTTCGTCAGTTGACGGAGTATGAAGAAATGACTCGTCTATTGTCCTATCGTACGGAATTACCTCGTCCTTGATAAAGTGGCTCCGATCTGTGTTTGACTCTGTGTCGCTCCAATACCATGACACAGTGATAGGCGCGGGTTGGTATAGAATTCTATTTTGTCCCGGTTTGTACTCAAACCTTACTTTGAGAGGTACGGCGGTTTGGCCAAGAATATAGGTCTCGCCGACCGGCTGCTCGGTCACATTAAATAGGCCGTCTTCCGCGCTTACAGTGATGGTGGCTGCTACTGACAAGCTTATTGCCAACACCGCCGCAAGCGCTATGGATATGAGTTTTTTCGTTTTGTTTTTCATTTTTCTTCCCTCCCTATAAATATAATTAATAAATCCACGACTAACGCGTGGCTAATTGCCGCGCAATGTCTACCAATAGTGATTCTACCATAAATTAATGTGATTATGGCTAGTTTTTTTCAGAAATGAAATAAATTCGTAAAGAAGATGATTATTATTCCCAGATACTCCAGGACTTGCCATTCCTAAGGCCTTATTTATATAAAGAAACCACAACATATGCATAATATCCTGGCAGCAAATGTCAGGCCTCACCTTTATCCAAACAGCATTTAGAACATAACCCATGTAAAAACAGAGTGTATCCATTTAACGTATATCTATCTGATATGGAGTCGATCTCTTGCGGCTTGATTTCAACTTCGGCCTCGACGTCGCTGTAGGATGATTTCTCATAGTGCACACCGTGGTTAAAATTATTTCCTTTTGTTTTGTGGACTTCAATGGCCTCTCCTATTCCCAATTATTTATGAGGAGACAACGAACAGTAACCAACATTATACAAAAATCTTGAGTTAATGTAAAGGATGTTGACTTCAAAAACAGATACTAGTATACTGATAATAGTAATCGTTATCATAATCATTATGCTTGTAAAAGTGTATCAAAGCATGATGCGGTTGGGAGTGATGTGTATGTGCTTGGATTGATTTAGTTTCCTGTTGAGGCTCATAAATGGGATCATTTCAAGAGAGAGGTTAACACAACGCGCGCCAATAGAATAAAACTCCATCTAGCTATTAGAGAAATTAAAGTAGAAAGGATATATTATGAAAAAAATTACATCGTGTTTGCTCATATTAATGCTATTAGTTTTGACGCTTCCATTGCGCACATTTGCCCTTGCCGCGCTGGAAGACACACAAACATATACCAACCTGTACGCAGCGGTGCAGGGGGAGACCAACGCGACTGCGACGTACAAAGCGTTCGCCGCCAAAGCCGAAGCCGACGGGTATCCAGTGATCGCCCGTCTGTTCCTGGCCACAGCGGATGCGGAAGCCAAACACGCCGAAGACGAGTGGGCCGTCCTAGTGAGCATGGGCGCGACGGCGCGTCCGACGGCTGATACGCCCACGGTTGGCACAACTGCGGAGAACCTTCAAGCGGCATTTGACGGCGAGACATACGAGTATACGGAAATGTACCCCGGCTTCGTAGCGACGGCGGTAGCCGAAGGGATGAACGAGAACCCATATAACGCCAGACGCATCTTCAATCTAGCGTCGCAAGCCGAAGCTGTACATGCTGGCAACTACGCCGATGTGCTGGCTAATCTAGGCGACTTGGCATACATCAACACAAAATACGCTGTGGTGTACCGGTGCCCGGTCTGCGGAGAAATAGTCAC
>WRNV01000103.1 GCA_009776445.1 Oscillospiraceae bacterium
TTTGGTTTCCGGCATTCGCAGATGATTTTGTATTCCGGTATTTCTTCCGGATACCCCTTGTCCGGATGGTGGGGGCAGAAAAACAAGTCGTCAAGATATGCTCCTTCCTGTCCTAGTAGTGTATCAAGACGTGCGTGGATTGCGTCCAGTTCCGGGAACGTCGCCATTGCACGCGCTATTACCGGCTGATTGGTGACGCAGATAGCGAGGAAGAGCGACTTATTCAGCAGGCGTATCGCTTCTGCGGCTCCTGATATTAGCTCAAGCTGGTCNGGTGAGACTATCAAGCCGCAATATTTGTTAATTGTACCGTCGCGGTCAAGGAATACGGCTCTCTGCTTGTTTCTTAAATTCCGCTCCACCGCCATGCCGCTATCGATATCATTTTCAACCGCTTCCAGCCGTTCCGGCGTCCCCATGTCCTTGACGTACTCAGTTGATCGGTAGGCATACACCTTACTGCTTGGTAACGCAGGAATGATAAGGTCGTGTTCTAAATCCTTTTTGACAGCCGTGCCAATCGGAAGAGAATTGCCGCTAAAAATATATAAACCTGCATTTGCGAGGTTTCTCAGTTCCCCTCGATTGTTATCTTTCTTTGATTTCCAAGCTGTCACGCGGCTATCCGTATCGGTAACTACAATGTCGCTATCGTGAGGGTGGCTATTTGGATGGACGAACAAAGTGACGTCAGCGTGTTTTTGCTTATGAAAAGATTCAAAACGCACGAAATCAACTTCGCAATAAATATCTCCGAATAGTATCAGCGTGTCCTCCTTGGGGAGCAGGACAAGAGCACCAGCGGTTCCGAGAGGCTCAGCTTCTACAATGTAGTTAATTCTCGCGCAAAATGCTTCACCATTCCTAAAGTGCGATTGGATCACATCCGCCTTGTACCCAACGATCAGTGTTATGTCATTAATGCCTTGCGCGGTAAGCGATTCGATCTGCCACTGAAGGACAGGTTTTCCAATGACAGGGATCATTGGCTTTGGTATATCTGGATAAAGAGTCCCGATGCGAGTTCCCGTGCCTCCCGCGAGTATAGCCGCCCTCATATTGCGCTCCGCGCTGCAAGCCTCACGGCTTCATCAGACGCATGCTTCGCCATCCAGCCATTTGCGTGTATTTTGGATAAGTCATATTGAAATTTTGGAACATCTCCGAGCCAGCCGCTAGTTCCACCCGTAAAGCGATATTTCACTCTGCCCAAGCCCATCTCTTCGCATACTATATCCGCTATGCGTTTTACCGTCGTTGACGTCTTAACGCCGACATTGAAAATATCCACACATTCTTTATAACTCATCATCAACATTGCTTCTATCAGATCGCTTACAAAAATATACGGTTTTTCTTGGTTCCCGTCGCCGAGTATTTCAAGTTCATCCGGATTATTGCGAAGTTTTGCTATGAAGTCGAATATCACACCGTGCGTCAGTCGAGGACCGACCACGTTTGGAAATCTGATTATATTGGTTCTCATCCCGTTCATTGCCGCATAGGCTGATATAAATGCCTCAGCCGCTAGTTTTGAGGCTCCATAATAGGACACGGGGCGTAAATCTCCGGCATCTTCTTTCAGTAGGCCCGGTTTGTCACCGTATACCGCCGAAGTGGATGCAAAGAGTAATTCATTTATGTTGTGTCTCCGCATGGCATTTAATAGCGACACTGTTGTTAGAAATGTGTCATGGAAATCTATTCCTGGGTCGCCGCCGCCTTTTTGAATGTCAGAATTGGCAGCGAGGTGATAAACACGCTCGAAAGAGTGCTTTTTAAAAAGCTCGTCAAGCTTCGTGTCTTCGCACATGTCAAGCTCATAAAATATATAATTTGGGTTTTTGAGATTATGTCGAATCATATCAACGCTTCCGAGGCACAAATTGTCCACGCAAACCACGAAATTATTGGCATCTAACAAGGCATCAGTCAGGTGACTCCCAATAAAACCCGCGCCCCCCGCAACTAAAACATTCATTATTAGCTCCTGTTCGGCTTGTCGCCGACATAAATAACGGTCGAGCCATTCCGGCTGAACCCAAACTGCATATACGTCAGATGAGATAAAGCATTTTTTACAGCATTATGCCTATGTTCTGGTACATAAAAAAGCAAGAACCCTCCGCCACCGGCGCCAAGCAGCTTTCCGCCAGACGCCCCGGCAGCCAGAGCATTATCATATGCATCGTTAATGAGCGGGTTGGTTATGCCGCTTGCCAATTTGCGTTTCTGTTCCCAACCGGCATGAAGGATACCTCCCAGAGCGTCGATATTGTCGCTGATAAGCTCCTTGTGCAGTTCGTCTGTCATCTTGCAGATATCTAGCTGCGCTTTCTCCATATCGTTGTCGGTTACGACGTTTTTTCCTTGCTCTGATAGTATCTGCGACGCGGAACGCAAGTCGCCCGTATAAAACATCAGCAGGTTGCGTTCCATACGTTCCATCGCTTCCGGTGACATGATGACCGGCTCTACCGACACGCTTCCGTCCTTGTTGAAGCGATAAACGTTCAACCCTCCAAATGCAGCAGCATATTGGTCTTGCTTGCCTATCGGCTCTCCCAGCACGTCGATTTCCGTGCGGCATGCCTCGTCCGCGAGTGACGCGGCTGATACGTATTTTCCTGTGTAAGCGTAAAGCGTATGCAATAAGCCAACAGTAAAACTGCTCGACGATCCAAGCCCTGTTCCCGCCGGGACATCGGCTGTGCTTACAACTTCTACACCGTTTAAACCAAATTTCTCTAGCAACACACGAAATATCGGGTGCTCCAATTCTGATGGGTTATCGACAAGTTCATTCTTGGAATACTTGCATATCAGCCTATCGCGGTAGAAAAAAGGATGTATCGACAGATAGACATACCTGTTTAGTCCCGCAGATAGCACCGCGCCACCGTGTTTTTTATAGAACACCGGTAAATCGCTGCCTCCCCCGCAGAAGCTTGCCCGCGTGGGTGTCCTGACAATAATCACAAACCAACCTCCAAGCATTTGCTAGACGCATCAGGATGACATTTGCATCATAAACGGCGCGTCTGGAAGCCGCGCGCTACAATTCAATCAAATGGTCTTTTCCACAGAGCTCTTTATAGAAAATCGCCATCATCAGGTGGTCAAATATCATATGGATATCCTCGGTGACCTGCATGCTCATAATTGGTGCGTTCAATGATATATCTACCACTTTCGCCAACCTTCCCCCGTCAAACCCGGTCAACCCGACTGTCATAGCACCGGAAGATTTCGCAATTTCAATTGCTTTCAAGACATTTTTCGAGTTGCCGCTGCCGGATATGCCAATTACCAAATCGTCTTTCATTACTTTTCCCCGAAGCTGGAACGCGAACACCTCATCATATCCGATGTCATTAGCGATCGCCATTACGGTCGCGGTATTGTCGTTAAGACACACGAATCGAAAAGGCTTTTCCAAGTATTCCGAAAGGCCTTTGTTGAAGTCGTTGACAAAATGCGATGCCGTAGTTGCGCTCCCGCCATTTCCCATTATATAAATTGTTCCGCTCTTCAGACGCGTCGAGTCGAGAGCGTTCATCAATATGCTGATTTTTTCTGCATCAAGTTTTTTTAGCACAGCGATTTCCAGATCGATGTATTCCCTGATCTCCGAAGAATAGTCTTTCATTTTATCCCGCCCTTATGATCTCGACAAATTTCGTACAAGGTCATATATTGCTATGCCCGAATCCCCTTCCGGATTTGCCGTGAGTCTTTTTATAGTATCCATATATTTTGTGTTTACACTTCTCCTGTGAAGCCCAGATAGGCTCAGAACCTTTGTTATGTCTCCCGAAAACTGCTCGCCTATCACATATCCGAAACTGTCGGCGCACTCGGAGTCGGTAGCAACAGCATCAAGATAATCACTTGCGAATCGGTCTTGGCTGTCTATATCGATTACAAATTTGTGCTGCGAAATTATACTGGGATACCTATCAAGCACATACATGGTGTGATTGAAACGCGCGAAAGCAAATAATTTGTCTTCGGCATGTTTTGGCTTGTCGTATTTATAGACTCCGGAATCCTCTGGCATTGGCATGTCTTTGAACTCACTGAATATCCCGGTTTCTTTATCGAACTTCAAAAAAGCATTGCCAAATCCAGGAAAAACTAATATGTAATCGCCACAGTCAGCGATCCCTGTAAACACTCCATCTTCTCCAGAAAAGCTATACCCACCCAAAAGCATGTTATATTCTATCACTGCATTAGAAACAGGAACCCACTTCACGAGTTTGTCGTTCTTATCAGATATAAGCCAGTAGTCTTGGCCATCGAAGTCCGCTTGATTGCATTTTGACAATGCAAGGTTCGACGCAATAATTTCGATTTTCTGTGTAGGCAATGTGTAGCGTAGTAGATGCTGGCAATCTCTCATCAAGAGTGTTATTTCCCCGTCTGCTGAGCATTCGCTCATATAAAGAGGATATTTCGCATATTGTTTTGTTTCGGTCAGCAATCCAATGTTATCATAAAGCATCGTGTCATAGCGCACGCTGTGATCCTTGGCGTTAAAAACGATAATTGCCTTTGAGTATACGCCAAAACAATATACTTTCCCCTGATATTCTATGGTATAAGACAGGCCATATCCGTCCGATTCAGGGGATAGCAAGTATTCGCGGTCAAGTGGGATAATTTCAGCCGTCTCATCGTTTTGGTTATGGACCAGTATATTATCAGTAAAATACGGGAAACATATTACTTCGTCGTTTATACAACTTATCCCCAGATATCTATGAGTTGAATTCATGTATTTTTTGCTCAGATACGTTGGTATTACACCGCTCCGCACTACGTAACGTGCCGTGTCATGCTTACTATTCAGTTCAAACAACCCATCTCTGAATAAATCGAACCCCCACCAGTTTCCATCATTATCCACCGCAACTTCGGCTATCCGCACCACAGTTGTCCCATCAGTGATTTCTGCATCCTGAATTACGACCGATCTCCCCGTCACCCCGTACATCGGCACCAGCGATGACCAATCCCCATAATACGCATCAGTACACGCTATCGCCCTGTGCAGATCTGGCGTGTCGTCGTAAATGCCCCAGCCTCCTTCGAGGTAATCCGATACAACGCTTGCATATTCTCTAAGCAAATGCGGACGCTGAGTGCGGAAGTTGAGTTCTGTGTTCGGGTGCGGCCGCCACCAGAGAACTACATCGTCGCGATTGCGGAACGTATCGAAGACCGAACGGATTTTTTTAAAGTATTGTTCACCGCCCTTGATCCAGGTAAACATGTGCGTATTGTATAATACAGCTTTCTTTTTCGTTCCATCCGGTTTTGTTAGCAATCGTTCCCATGCTTCCGGCAGTTCGTAGTCCTCACGTTTGGAGTTGATGACTTTGTCAAATTTTGGCGAACCGAGCGCGACAAACTTTTCTTCCGCTTTGCCGAATTGTCCTTTCCAGCCCATTTCCTTATCGTATTTCGTATAATGCTCAATATATGACTGTCTAACGGCTTCAGACTGGGTAATCACTCGATCGGCATACAGAATCCCCGGTAAATAACCATAATACTCCTCTACAGTATCCCCCGCAGTGACAAAATACGGTACATGCACAAGCATTTCGCAGTACTGTTTTAGCCGTTTGCTATAGAAATTCGGGTGGACGCTGGCATTGACCGTCATGTCATCATATGCGTAATGGGTAAAAACCACGTCCGGGTGGCGTGTTTCCATGTCATATGATTGCCAGTCCACAGCTCCAATGCTTTCCGGGTATTGGTCGCCGTCATAATGCATTGTTCCTTGGGATCCGTTCGCGTTCTTCTCAATATACGGTATTGGCACGACGTAGACATCACAGTCCGGATCTTCTTTAGCGGCAAGGTAAATACTTTCAAGGGAATCCCACATGCTGAGTTGGTACGGCAAAAACACGACTTCTATCCGATTTGGTTTCAATTCAGTCTTCACCGAATTTTCTATTTTTATCATATGCCTGCGCAGCTGTTTTTCACCGATATCCCCATTACTCGCTTTGAATAAAAGCTCACAGTATTCCTCCAGCAGCGTGACGGTCTGCGTGCCTTCCCTCTCGCTTTGTTCGATGTAGTCACCAACGCTGATAGCACCGTCCTGGCAGTCTGCATAAAGACCTGCCGCCTGCGCTTCTCCAATCGTCTTGAGTAATTCAAGTATTTGTCTTTGTTGATGTTTTCTCATTTATTGCTCCGCGCTCTTAATATCCTTTTTTCAAAATCATATAATGCTGTACGGTCTCTGCTAGAAATTACCTTTTATGCCTTATAGTGCTGAAGGTCGTAGTCATCCTAATACGCCGTAATGCGTTTTCCGCAAAACAGATAAATGTCTAGCACGCAATCCGCACCTCCGTTTGCTCTCACTCCGTTGTAGACATAAATGCAACTTCTTCCGGTGTGATTCGCGCCATTATCATGTCTCTCAAGTCGAGCAGTTCCAAAGAGTTTGCGACACGCGCGAGAAATACTTTATCGTGCATATTTTCGAAATCATAGAGTTTCTCAAGAAAACCCAATACTTCAATATCCGGTGTATTACTAAAATGCTTGAGAACCCCTAATAGCGGGCCTAACAAATCGACTTGCATTTTATCTTCGCGTAATGCTAATGTTGCGTATTTCACAGCGTTCTCAGCATCCTCGAGCTTTACTGCACATAAACACAATGCTCTGAATAACAAGCTTGGCTTATCAATAATAGTATTAGATTGAGTCGCTCCATATTTCTCGAATAGTGCCTCTGCCATGCGAATACTATCCCATGCATCGGAGTATCGTCCAGTCTTGAATTGTATTTCATTTAGAAGTGCGTAAAAATCAATATATTCCGGCATTCTTTCAATTGCGCGATGCGTATACTCTTCTGCGATGACAATATCGCCAGATAAAATATAACTTGAAATAATCTTAATGAATGCGTTGCGACCTAGCATGGCATGTACTATTTGTTCTGAATCAGTCACTTCCTTATATATTGCAAGCGCTTTTTTCTTTGATTCTTCATCCGGTTTTTCATAAATTGAATCAGCAAGATACGCTTTTAGTTGCATATTATCAGGGTCTTTCTCAACTTCCCGAGATATCATTTCTATATTGCGATCAAGTTTGTCCGTTCCCTTATAAACGCTCTGTTGATAGCCCGTATGCAGAATAGTGACATTATCCAATTCAAGGATTTCCGAATTCTTTGATTCTATATTAAGGCTCTCATGAATTGAGCCCGAATAAAAAATGTTTCGGTTGTTCCGGATAAACCTAACCTGTGTCATTGTGTGAAAAGGTTTCCCCTCATCGTCTAGATTCGCCAGCGGTGTCCTTATGAAATCATAATGCTTGAATTTGACATCATTTGAACACATCTTTAGTATCTCGACAAGCTTTGGCACATCAGTTTGAGTAAGCCACTCATCTGCGTCAAGAATCGCTATCCAATTTCCCGTGCATAAGCTTATAGCATAATTTTTTGCCGCAGAAAAGTCATTTATCCACTCGAAGTGATAAACTTTTGCGCCCATGCTTTCGGCAATCTCGACTGTACGGTCTGTCGAACCGGTGTCCACAACAATCTGCTCGAATGCGTAGCCTTTCGCCCACGAAAGAGCTCTCTCGATGTTATGCTCCTCGTTTTTGACGATCATGCATTGTGAGAGACGCACAGGACGAGCGATACTGGCTTTTTGAGCCGGTGGCCTATGATATTTCCTCTTTTTTTTGTTTCCAGCCACTACTCAATCCTCCAAAATGCTTTTTTCTGAGCTTGCTTAGTATCTGCTGCGCATCATGTTAATTCCCGTTACTAATCAATTCTTCCTCCGCTTCAGTAATTGCTTTGTCAAACATTGCAGTCTCAAATAATTCACTATTCACTGCATCACAAACATATCAAGAAAAATAATATCCCCTAGACAATGGGTCATCGGTATATGCAAGGGGGAAGGTTTGAGCCTTCCCCCTTTATGTCTATTGCGGTCGCTACTTGGGGAATACTTGCGTATCCCTATGAGATTAGCCGAGTAGCTGCAGCACGCCCTGAGGGAGCGCATTAGCTTGCGCGAGCATGGCGGTGGAGGCTTGGAAGAGGATGTTGTTCTTCGTGAACGCTGTCATCTCCTTGGCCATGTCTACGTCGCGGATGCGGCTTTCGGCTGCCTGAAGGTTCTCCGCTCCGATGTCGAGGTTCGAAATCTTGAATTCCAAGCGGTTCTGCAGCGCGCCGAGCGTCGCACGTTGTGTGGAAACGAGGTTGAGCGCGTTGTTGACCTGGCTGATTGCGGCAGAAGCATCGAGCCTGTTGCTGATGTTCGCGGTCTTGATGCCGAGGCTCCATGCATCCATCTGGTCGAGGGAGATGGCAAGCTCGTCGCCCTGGTTCGCTCCGGTTTGGATGACAAGGCTCTTGTTTTCGCTGCGGTTGACGTCAATCGTAGCAACACAAGTTGGGTCAGCTACTGCAACAGAACCCAACGAACCCAGTTTATAGGAGGACGCAAAATCAATTGAGATATTGTTGTTTTGGAATACTGCCTTATTCATGCCAACTTCAAGAGCAATTTCCTCACCGTTGACAGAGATATATTCCTTCACTACCTCAGATTGCTTCGTCATCGCCTTTTCAACAGAAAATGCTCCCGAGAACCCGGTGTACTTGTCGACATTGTCAATCGTGCCTGAGGCCGTTGCTTTCAGCACCATACCATCGCCAAAGTCTATCGTAATAGTCGAATCCTTATCGACAGCCTGTGCTGCGCTAGTACGTGTCTCTCCCGTTGTCTCATTTGTTGCTACGAAAGTTTTCGTAACAGCATTGTAGTTGACATTCCAGATACCGTTAAGCTTAGCATCAGCGGTGGTTGGCTGATCTACCACGTCAAAAGTAATCGCGGCGTTGATACCCATCGCATTCAAGCTTATTTCTCTATTTGTGACTAGTCCTATGCAACCTTGTGCACCGTTGGTTTCCTGCGCAATAATCTTCTTTGTGATGAAGACTTCATACTGCGCGGCTTTCTGCCCTGCTCGCACTGCGTCCGACCCAGCCCATGCGATGGAGAAAGATGCGCTCGAAATGCTAGTGGACATCATGTTCTTCGAGAACGTGCCGTCGATGAGTCCCTGGTCGTTGAAGCGGGTCTTAGCGGCCGTGTCATCGATTTCCTTGATGAGCTGCTGGAACTCTAGGTTCAATGCGTTACGGTCGACGGTCGTCTCGTTCGTGTCGGAGGCGGACTGGACTGCGAGCTCGCGCATCCTCTGCAGTATGTTGTGCATGGACTGGAGCGCGCCTTCTGCCGTCTGCACGAGGGAGATGGCGTCCTGGCTGTTTTTAGAAGCCATCGACAGGCCGCGGATCTGGGCGCGCATTTTCTCAGAAATTGCGAGTCCCGCCGCGTCGTCGCCGGCGCGGTTGATGCGGTAGCCCGAGGAGAGCTTCTCAACGTTTTTGCCGATTGAAGATTGGTTTACGGTGTAGTTTCTGTGCGCGTTGATTGCGGTGATGTTGTTGTTAATACGCATGTGTTTCGCTTCCTTTCATTTTGCCCGGGAATTTCCTTATTCCTCGGTTCATTTTTGGTTCCTACTCTATTCATAAATCCGTCCGGGGGGCCCTCCCGTTCGGGCTTTTATGACTGCGTTGCTGCGGCTCGTTGCCGCCGTCCTTGCATTGACACTCATTTCCGGACACAAAAGAACTCCGAATGCTTGCTTCGGATGTCAGTGCGCGGAGGTGTTGTCCGTTCGTGTTCCGCTCCCGACGCTTCCTTGCATCGCGCTATACACAGTAATTATCGCGTTTTCCCGCAGAAACTTTATATTTTTTTAAGAAAAATTTCCGATTTTCTCAAAATTCCGCCTTTGGCTTTCCCATTAACGCAAGTATACACAGCATTTCCCGCCATGTCAACCACATTTTTCAAAATTTCACAAAAAGTTGTATTTTCGTATTTTGGCTCATTTCATCGCATTCGGTCTGTCAAAGGCCGCATTTTCTTTGTCCACCCGCCAAAGCTGTATTTTTATCTTCAACTGTGGATCAGGCGGAAGCCTCCCACGATGCTGCCATTTAGCTTGGTGGTCATTTTGGCCATCAACCTCCCCCTACATAAAAACTTGAATCGATTCGCTCATAACTTCCTTCCTGCGAAAAGCGTTTCGTCTGCGGCCGCTGACACAGATATCGCGGTATCGATTAGGTTGATGTTCATTATGACCACAGACCTCAACCCCTTGAATTGCAGGCCTTTTCTCGCTCGTTTTCTGCTGAAATCTGCGTTTCGCCGCCGGCTCAGAGCCTCGCCTCGCGGCAGGGTCCATCGCGCTTGCGCGTTCGGAATGGCAAGGCTATCTTAGCTATGCGTGCTAGATTATCAATAATCGCATTGGAAATCTCATATGCGTCGGACAACTGTCAATGTCGTGCTAGCCCTACCATCATCAACAATCGCTGTTTGCATCAATTTTACCATATCGCGGCGCGTTTGTCTGTAATCGTTTGTTTCACCGTTATTATGCCGTATGTTTGATGATTTCATCGCCCCGCTTATATAACCATAACCTTTTTCCATACTAGCCGCAGCAAATTCTAAAAATTTGAGGCACTGTCAAACCCACCTTCTCGTGCGAAACGAATTATCAGATGCGCAGTCGACTCAATCAGTTCCTGAAGTTGCTGGATCTCTACGCTCGAAAATCCTGATATCTCGCTCCATTCATAATTTGGTAGATAACAAACTGCTGAACAGAACCCGGTGTCTACCGGCTTTTCGATATATACTTTCACTCGCTCGTCATCAAGCAGGTCAGAATGAACGATTTCGGTTTTGTCGTCAAGTTGCAAAAAAGGATACATCATAGCTACTGCCTCCTGTCTGTTTTCGTCATGTTGATTATACCAACCAGCAGACAAAATATCAATATGCAGATCGTATTTGCACGAAAAGGCAAGCTAATCGTTGCTATAGCATCAATTCCTTTGTCATCCTGAGCGCGGCGAAGGATCTTTTCGCCCAATATGCAGCAAGACAAGATCCTTCGGCCGCCATGCTCCCTCTGAATGACACGCATGCCGGTATCTCACGAACTGCGCCCTTATCCAAAATTTTTTATCGTTTTTCGATAAATTTATATTGCAATTCGATAAATGGTGTGTTATACTGCGACCACAGCGCGCGCCGAGCGCCCCCCTAGCACCCCCCATAGCGCCCCCCCAGAGCGCCCCCCC
>WRNV01000104.1 GCA_009776445.1 Oscillospiraceae bacterium
CAGGCAACGCACTGGTACTGCAGTGAAAACTTGTACAATTGTCAAAACTTGTGTGCGGAGCCTGTAACCATTGCGAGTTTTTGGACACCCACTGAACAGTATCCTTACCGGCTGCCCGTGATACACAATGGGGCAAAAAAGTGTTTGACAACTGCCGCGATAGAGATTATAATGCCTACGCGTGTGTGTGGGGGTAGTTGGTTGTGTTGCTTGATCTTCGAGGGATAGTTAGCGTTCCCGGCGGCAGGGTGGAATTCGATTATGAGCCTGACATGTCTGGTGCGCCTTTTGGGTCAATAATTCGTATTAAGGAGTCTCCAAGGGCGGTAGGGAATGTTACAAACAGTGCGGGAGTGCTGACATTTTTTGCGGATCTGGATGCGATATGCGTTTGTGTCTGCGCCAGATGCCTATGTGAATTTGAGTATCCTGTACATAAAAAGATCAAGGCATATCTGAATGATGGTGAACAGGGCCAAAACCCCGACGGTTATACCCTTCGAGGGGATATGGCGGACGCGGACGAGATTATTGTTACAGAGTTTATCTTGAGTATGGACGACAGATTGCTGTGCCGATCAGAATGCGCGGGCCTTTGCCAGTCTTGTGGCTCAGATTTAAATTACGGACCGTGTTCATGCGAAAAACAACCTGATCCCAGACTTGCGGTACTGGCGCAGCTTGTGGATGTCGAGTTATGACTATTGTGGTTTGCGATCACAATCCGGTAATACTGGTAGTCCTGAGGAGGTGTTAATAGATGGCGGTTCCAAAAAGTAAAGTATCGAAGGCGAGAAGAGATAAAAGACGCTCCTCGCATTGGAAATTGGCGGTCCCCGGACTCGTGAAGTGTCCCAAATGCGGCGAACTCAAACTACCGCACAGGGCCTGCAAAGCGTGCGGGACTTATAACGGTCGAGAGGTTTAGCAAGACTATGTTCCTTAAAACGAGGGCGGGGAAAACCCGCCTTTTCGCGCGCTTCGCGAAGCTAAGGCGTTTTAGGAGAGACTTGAAATGAATGCAATCGTAAAAAGTGTGCTGCCTGGGAGTTCCGCTTCGAAAACCATTATATCGAGTGGCGACATCTTGCGTAGAATAAATGGGTATAGTATCAATGATATTTTAGACTATAGATATCACTCGTACGGCACGCGCTTGATGATCGAGCTTACTGGGATGGGGGGCAGGATTAAGCTCGTGCGGCTTAATAAACAGGAAGGCGCGGATATCGGGCTGGAGTTTGAGACTTTTTTGATGGACAGGGAACGCTCGTGCGCGAACAAGTGTATATTTTGCTTTATCGATCAGTTACCAAAAGGCATGCGCAAAACGCTTTACTACAAAGACGACGACGTGAGGCTATCGTTCTTACAAGGCAACTATATAACGCTTACAAACCTTTCAAAGCAGGATATCGAGAGGATAATCAAACTCCGCGTCAGCCCAGTAAACATTTCGATTCATACGCTCGACCCGCAACTACGAGCGTTCATGCTTGGAATAAAAGATGGCGCGGCAGGCATCGACGCGTTTTTGGAGTTGGCGCGCGCCGGGATCAGCATCAATTGTCAAATAGTATGTTGCCCGGGAATAAACGATGGGGAGCAACTGCGCCGTACGCTGCGAGAGCTCTTCAAACTTGGACCGTGTGTAAACAGCGTAGCGGTCGTGCCGGTAGGACTTACAAAGCATAGGCAAGGCCTGGCAGAGCTCCGCAGTTTTGGTAGCGAACTCGCGCTGGAAACAGTGGCGCTAGTCAACGAATTCGGCGAAATGTCCTTGCAAAAACGAGGGGTAAGGGGGTTCTACTGTGCTGACGAGCTATATATTAAGGCTGGACTGGAACTCCCGCCTAATTCATATTACGAACAGTACGCGCAGCTTGAAAACGGCGTCGGTATGATGCGGCTATTTATTGCAGAGTTTGACGACGCGCTTGCGCGCTTACGCGTTCGAAGGGCAACACCAAGAAACAGCTGCGGGAGGAAAACCCGGACGCTGGAAGCGCGTCGCTTTGCCGGAACTTATCTGGGCAGACTCCCTTTAAATGTTAAACATTCAAAATTCACAATTGTAACTGGTGTAGCGGCGAGCAAATATTTAACAGAACTTTTAAAAAGTTATTCAGAAAAGTGTGGTAAAATAAACGTAAAGGTGTGTACTGTCAGAAATGATTTTTTCGGCGAAAGCGTCACTGTGTCCGGTCTGGTTACCGGTGGAGATATAATCAAGCAACTTATAGGCCGCGATCTTGGTTCAAGGTTGCTTATTCCGCAAAATATGCTCAGGCATGGCGGCGGCGTTTTTCTCGATGACATAACGGTCGCGGAAGTATCGGAAGCTCTCGGCGTGGATGTCCGGATCGTTAAGCAAAATGGGGCTGATTTGCTACGCGCCATTTTTGCCGGTTGAACATAATTTATTTCGTTCGCGAGCAACAGTGAAATTCTATATTGGGAGGGCGCGATGGCAAAACCGCTGGTTGCGATAGTAGGGCGACCAAATGTTGGAAAATCTACGCTGTTTAACAGACTTATCGGAAAAAGGCTCGCTATTGTCGAAGACTCGCCCGGAGTTACGCGAGACAGAGTTTACGCGCAGTCAGACTGGAATGGTCGGGAATTCGATTTGGTAGATACGGGAGGAATCGAACCGCAGGCAGACAATGAGATGCTTGTGTTCATGCGCGAACAGGCTATGCTAGCAATAGAAATGGCTGATGTGATCATATTAGTTACCGACATAACGACGGGTGTGACGGCAACCGACAAGGACGTCGCTGAAATGCTGCTCAAGTCCGGCAAGCCTGTGCTTCTTTCTGTGAACAAGATGGACTCAATCGGCCCGGATAATCCGGAAATATTCGAGTTCTATTCCCTCGGGATTGGCGACCCTATTTCAACATCGGCAGCTCATGGGCATGGTACTGGCGATATTCTTGATAAATGTGTAAAACTTTTCCCGCCAAAAACAGATATGGAAGAGGAAAATGCTGTAACGCGGGTAGCCGTGATAGGCAAACCAAATGTTGGAAAATCGTCGCTGGTAAATAGAATACTTGGAGAGACGCGAGTTATAGTCAGCGATGAGGCTGGTACGACGAGGGACGCAATAGACACCCCGTTTGAAAATGAGTCTGGCAAATACATTTTTATTGACACTGCCGGGTTGCGGCGAAAATCAAAAGTCAGCGGCAGGATAGAGAAGTATAGCGTTTTGCGCGCGCGGATGGCAATTGAGCGGTCCGACGTGTGCATTATTATGATAGACGCGCGAGATGGGGTCACGGAACAGGACACAAAGGTTGCGGGACTTGCCCATGACGCGGGAAAAGCCAGCATTATCGCGGTCAATAAGTGGGACCTCATCGAAAAAGACTCGAACACAATGGAAAAAACACGCAAAGAGGTCCTCAATGAGCTCAGTTATATGGCATACGCGCCGGTTTTGTTTATTTCCGCTTTGACCGGGCAGCGGGTCGTGAAACTGTTTGAGCTAATAGACTATGTTAACTGCCAGGCGGCGATGAGGATAACAACAGGTAAGTTAAACGGTCTGCTGGCGGACGCGATGGGACGGGTTCAACCACCTACCGACAGAGGCCGCAGGTTGAAGATATACTATATGACGCAATCCGGTGTGAAGCCGCCTACGTTCGTTTGCTTTTGCAACGACACGGAACTGTTCCACTTTTCCTACAGGAGGTATCTGGAAAACCAGATACGAAGCGTCTATGGGCTTGAAGGGACACCGGTGAAGATGGTTGTAAGGCAAAGAGAAGAAAAGGCATATGGCACGTTGCGTCCGTAACCAAAATCCTGACTTGTGGAGTCGTGTTTGCGTTATGTCGAAGCCCGCTTTAGAATTGGAGTGATAAAATGAGATTTTACGTTGTATTGCTTATGTCGATTGTTCCGGCATACATACTAGGTAGCGCGAATGGCGCGATAATCACTTCTAAATANCTTTATCGCAAGGATATAAGAAACTTTGGCAGCGGAAATCCCGGACTGACNAATTTTTATAGGGTTTTCGGCAAGGGCGGATCTCTGCTCGTAATCCTGATCGATGTTTTCAAAACTATTGCNCCGGTAATATTCGGGGGCTGGCTATTTGGACACTTTACAACTATGACCCAGTCTGAAATTTTGCTATTTGGGCGCTCGTTCATAAGAGCGCTGTTTGGGCAGACAGTGTCAGGCCTTTTTGTAATGCTTGGACACTGTTTTCCTGTGTTTTACAAGTTTAAGGGAGGCAAGGGCGTCATGGCGCTCGGGGCGATATTAATTGTGCTGGACTGGCGCATAGCGTTGATTTCATGGGGGACGTTCATACTCATGACCGCAACGACACGGTTCGTCTCACTGAGCGCAATGGTAGGCGCGGCGCTATTTCCTATAGTCCAGCTTCTGCTTCAGCACGGTGGCGCGTGGGAAGTCTCTGTGTCTTTTATGTGCGTTGCGTTGCTCACAGCCAGGCACGCGTCAAACATCAAGCGGCTTGTCAAGGGAGAAGAACCCAAATTCAGCTTCCACAGTTAGCCAATTAACAATTGTTACTGTTCAGTGGGCATCCAAAACACAGGTTGGTTACAGGCAACGCACTGGTACAGTGGTGAAAACTAGTAATAATGACCAAAACTTGTGTGCGGAGCCTGTAACCATTGCGAGTTTTTTGATACCCACTGAACAGTTACTAACAATTAACTGACAACTGACAACTAACAACTGATAACTGATAACTAACAGGGGGTTGCGTAGTGAATATTTCAATTTTTGGCAGTGGCGCGTGGGGTACTGCTATTTCGCTGGTTTTAAGCGATAACGGGCATAACGCCAAAATTTGGTCAAAATTCGAAACCGAAGCGAAAAACCTCCGCGATATGAGGGAAAACCCCTTACTCCCAGGTGTTGGGATACCTTTGGATATTGGCATCGTATCCGATATAGAGGAGGCTGCGCGTGGAGCGGAGGTAGCCATTATTGCCGTGCCTTCATATGCTGTGCGTGAAACTGTGGAGGGTTTACGGGGTAAGCTTGATAAAGGCTGCGTAGTTGCGTGTTTGTCAAAAGGGATCGAGAAAGACACTTCAACCCTATTTACTGATATCATCAAAAACACGCTCGGAGACAGCGCGCCGATAGCGGCAGTTTCCGGACCGACACACGCGGAGGAGGTCGCCAGGAGAATCCCAACCGCATGTGTCGCGGCGTCGGAAGATATGACAATCGCGGAGCGGGTGCAGGGACTACTGATGAATGAGTATCTCCGCGTCTATACCTCGAACGATGTCGTCGGAGTGGAACTGGGAGCGGCGCTGAAAAATGTCATAGCTCTTTGCGCGGGCGTATGCGACGGATTGGGATTCGGCGATAATACGATGGCTATGCTAATGACGCGCGGTTTAGCAGAAATGGCGGACTTGTGCGTAAAAATGGGCGGAAGGAAGGAAACGATCGCGGGCTTGGCTGGACTTGGAGATTTGATCGTGACTTGCATGTCACGCCATTCGCGCAATCGCCGCGCGGGCGTCCTTATCGGTAAGGGCAGATCAGCTATGGAAGCGATGGAAGAAGTAGGAGCGGTCGTCGAAGGTTACTACGCGGCTGCTGCCGCTCGTTGCTTGGCTAGCGCGATGCAAGTCGATATGCCGATATGCCTCGAAGCATATAGCGTGCTATATGAGGGCAAAGCGCCGCTGATAGCCATAAATGATCTTATGGGAAGGGAAAAGAAGAGCGAAAATAGCGCCGGCGAGGAAACTTGGGTCATCAGGTAGTACTATATACTAGTGGAGGTACTGTTCGGTGGGTTTCTAAGGAGGGGTATTGTTGACGCTTGATGAATATCTTGATGGGTTCAAGGGGAAGCGTGTCGCTGTTGTTGGTGCGGGTATAAGCAATACTCCGCTGATTGAAATGCTATTAAAAGCAGGTATCGATACGACAGTCCGCGACATTAGGACGCGCGATAGTCTTGGCGACATGGTGGACAAGTTTGAGCAGCTTGGCGCTACCCTCAAGCTCGGCGGCGGTTACCTTGAGGATTTGAGCGAAGACGTGATTTTCCGCACGCCTGGATTGATGCCGTCTAACCCAGCGCTTCGTGACGCTGTAGGGCGCGGTGCCACGCTGACGAGCGAGATGGAAGCATTTTTTGAGCTTTGTCCGTGTAAAATAATCGGAGTTACAGGTAGTGACGGTAAAACCACGACTACTTCAATAATCGCGGAGTTATTAAAAGATGAAGGGTTCACAGTTCATGTCGGCGGCAATATAGGCAAACCGCTCCTGAGCAAAATCGGCAATATCAAGCAGGGCGATTTCACTGTTTTGGAGTTATCATCGTTCCAGCTTATTACAATGAAAAAAAGCCCGGATATAGCGGTAGTTACGAATATAGCTCCAAATCATCTTGACATTCATGAGGATATGGAGGAATATATAGAGGCAAAGCGTAATATTTTCGCGCATCAAAGACAATGGGACACGGCAGTCCTTAATTATGACAACGAGGTTTCAAGGCATTTTGCTGACTCCACTCTGGGGAACGTTCTTTGGTTCAGTAGCCGTGGGAAGGTCGACGATGGTTTCTATCTTGATAACAGGACGGTTTACGAAACTAAAAACGGATTGAGTGAGGCAGTCATGAGTGCCCAAGACATATGGTTGCCGGGGACACACAATGTTGAGAATTTCATGGCGGCTTTCGCCGCTACCCGAGGGCTTGTGAGTCGCGAAGCGATGCTTCGGATTGCAAGATCGTTCCGGGGTGTCAGGCACCGTATTGAGTTTATTAGGGAACTGGGAGGAGTACGGTATTACAACGATTCGATAGCGACGACACCGTCGCGCGCGATTGCAGGGCTACGCGCATTTGACCAAAAAGTGATCCTGATATCCGGTGGCAAAGACAAGGGCGTCGCGTTTGATGAATTAGGCCACGAAATCGCGTCGCGCGTTAAGATGCTTGTGCTGACAGGCCTTACAGCGGAGCGGATACGAAACGCCGTTATGGGCGCGCCGGGATACAGCGGAGCGCCGGACATCATGTTAACAAACGATTTCAAAGATGCAGTGCTTATATCGGCGGAATATGCCCGTGAAGGCGATATCGTACTTCTTTCGCCGGCTTGCGCGTCATTTGATAGGTTCAAGAATTTTGAGGAGCGCGGGGATTATTTTAGGGATATCGTAAATAGCTTGTCATAGAGCAGACTGCTGAGAGGACATGGGTTATTAACTGATGAGATTGAGTATTTCAAATAATGTTTATAAGCTGGCGGAAAACGCTATCCGAGATACAACGGGGCAGTTTAAGATAATTGACGACATAGCGCAAGTCAATACAGAAAAAGTCCTGGCGGCGTTTCAGCGCTTCAGAGTTTCGGAAAGCTGCTTTGCCGGCACAACTGGCTATGGGTATAATGATAAAGGCCGCGACACGCTTGACCAGATATTCGCTTTTGTTATGGGTACGCAGACGGCGTTGGTGCGCGTCGGATTTGTTAACGGCACGCACGCGATAACGTCGGCGCTATTCGCCGCGTTACGCCCAGGTCAGACATTGGTATCCGCAACTGGATTGCCATATGACACATTGCAAAGCGTTATTGGAATAACCGGGAAACACAGCGGGTCGCTCAAAGAGTATGGTATCGGGTACACTCAGGTTGAACGTGGCGAAGATGGCGCGCCGGATCATGACGCGATTGCGGCAGCCGTGTCCGCTAAGGATGTTGGCGCGGTCTTTGTTCAACGCTCGCGCGGATATTCGCCACTGCGCGCTCTGACGGTGCGGGAGATTGGAGAAATATGCAAAACGGTGCACAAAGTTTGCGACAATGTCGCCATAATAGTAGATAATTGCTACGGTGAATTCACGGAGATATATGAACCGGGGGATCTGGGGGCGGACTTAGTAGCGGGGTCGCTTATAAAGAACCCCGGCGGAGGGCTGGCTACTGCCGGCGGGTATGTCGCGGGCAGGGAATCCCTTGTCGGAGCGGCTGCTGCCCGGTTGACGTCGCCTGGGATAGGCGCGGATTGCGGCGCAACTTTGGGCGTTAACAGGTTTTTGTACCAAGGTTTGTTTATGGCGCCGCACACGGTGGCGCAAGCAATGAAGGCTGCTGTTTTTTGCTCAAGATTGCTTGAGCTTTTAGGTTACAAGACTTCGCCAGGGTTCTACGAAACGCGGTCGGATATCATACAAATGGTCGAGTTTGGCTCAAAGGGGTTACTGGAATGTTTCTGCAAGGGTATTCAAGCCGGAGCTCCGGTCGATTCGTATGTCACGCCGGAAGAGTGGGAAATGCCCGGGTACGATTGCCCGATCATAATGGCGGCAGGAGGTTTTATCCAGGGCGCGTCAATTGAGCTGTCGGCGGATGGGCCTATGCGCGAGCCATATGCAGCGTACATCCAGGGAGGACTTACATTTGAGTCGGCGAAGCTTGGAATAATGCTGGCTGCTTCATATTTGGAAAAATATCTTGACAACGCTGATAGCGCCGGGCTATAATTCTCCTACGTCATAGCGGGATTGTGTAAAGGTAGCACAGCAGACTCTGACTCTGTTTGTGAGGGTTCGAATCCTTCTCCCGCTGCCATAATTTGAAGCCTGATAAACACTGTCTGCCCGAAGAATTACTGAGTTCAGCTTATCGCATTCGTCGCAGAGGACGATGAACGACCTAAGTCTGACTTAGGTTGAAAAGGGCGTAAGGATTGCTTATGCCCCTGAGAGCCGCGAGAAAGCCGTATAAAATCGTTTGGCGGGTTTGACGCATATATATCATCTGCACCCTGAACGCATGAAACGAAAAACAGCCGTTTACACGCCGAAATAATTGTATTGACTTTTTCGCCATTGGGGCTATACTGAGCATAGGAACAGTTAGCTGTTTCGTCCGCGAATATGATAAGCTCGTAGGGCGCGAGCTTCGCGGGAAAAAGAAAGCCCGGTCGGATGATCTGCTCGTAGGGCGCGAGCAGGGTAAACGAAATAAAGCCCAATGAGATTACAGAAACAGCCCTATCAACCGGGGCTGTTTTTATTCTTGAGGAGTGCTTGTATTGATTAAGCTGGATGCCGATCCTACACCGGGCAACCCTCTCAGCAGTAAACACGAAGAGAAAAAGCCATGAGCAAGCTGACGATTTATCCTGGCGATTGCGGTATTACTTGGCAGGAAGTCGAAGGGAAACGCGTTCCTGAAATCGGGTATCACTGTGAAAAACGTGAGGACAGAT
Organism: Oscillospiraceae bacterium; assembly: GCA_009776445.1. GTDB lineage: Bacteria > Bacillota > Clostridia > Oscillospirales > Oscillospiraceae > WRMH01. The sequence goes on from WRNV01000104.1 coordinate 9,256, forward strand.
GATCATGAAGTTTAAAATGATCCACAATAATATAAATGTGTCAAATCTCGCAGAGAGCATGGCGTTTTATGAAAAGGCGCTGGGGCTTAAGGAAGTCCGTCGTATTACTGGCGATGGCTTTATCATCGTATTTTTGGGCGATGGTCAGGGCGGGCATCTTTTGGAGTTAACCGAAATAGCCGGTCATCCGCAAAAGTATAATTTGGGCGAAAATGAATTCCACCTTGCCTTTGAAACCGAGGATTATGACGATGCGTTTGCCCATCACAAAGAAATGGGCTGCGTCTGCTATGAGAATCCGCAAATGGAGATTTACTTTATCTCAGATCCGGACGGATATTGGATTGAGGTTTTGCCGAAGAAAAAATGAAAAGCGAACACTTAAAGACATGTGTTGAAGGCGTTGTTGCCCTATACAAAAATGATATAATTGATTTTATATTTGTATTATGGTATTCTTCACTGGATACAGTAATTAACAGGAGGTAAAATATCATGGCGGATAAACTCACAGGAGCGTGTATTTTCGGGCAGTCTGGAGGGCCGACTTCAGTAATTAACGCGAGCGCGTACGGGGTAATCAAAACCGCGCTTGAAGCGCCGGAGATAACACAAGTTTACGGCTGCGCCCACGGAATCGTCGGCGTCTTGAATGAAACGCTGTACGATCTCGGACAAGAGGATCCCTTTGAGCTTGAGCTTCTCATGAACACCCCATCCTCGGAACTTGGCTCAAGCAGATACAAACTCTCCGACGAAAAAGATATTGCCCGCATACACGAAGTATTCGAAAAATACAATGTCCGCTATTTCTTTTACAACGGCGGCAACGATTCGATGGATACATGCCAGAAAGTTAACGACTACCTGGCGCGAGTCGGCTACGAATGCCACGTGATCGGTGTCCCGAAAACAATCGACAACGACCTGTGCGGCACGGACCATTGCCCCGGCTACGGTAGCGCCGCCAAATACATAGCAACGACGGTTGCGGAGATATATAAGGACGCGCGCGTTTACAACACAGGGACGATTACTATCGTAGAAATCATGGGCCGCCACGCAGGATGGCTTGCGGGCGCCGCAGCGCTCGCGGGGATCGTTGGGCTAGCGCCCGACTATATCTATTTCCCTGAACTGACGTTTGATATGGAGACCTTCTTGCGTGACGTAGAGGCGACATATAACGCGAAAAATAATTGCATCGTCGCGGTGTCGGAAGGCATCCATTACGATGACGGCGGCTTTGTGTCACAATCTAAAGTTTCCACGACGGACGGTTTTGGTCACGCACAGCTTGGAGGGACAGCCGCGAAACTTGCCGCTATTGTCAAGCAAAAAACTGGCGCCAAGGTACGTGGAATCGAACTTAGCCTTCTGCAGCGTTGCGCCGCGCACTTAGCTTCACAGACTGATATTGACGAAGCGTTCCTTGCCGGGAAGACAGCCGTCGAAAGCGCGCTTGCAGGCAATACAGGAAAAATGGTCGCTTTTGTTCGGGAAAACGCTAATGGCAGCTATAAATGCGGCATAACTCTCCAGCCTTTATCTATATGCGCGAATAATGAGAAAAAAGTTCCGCGTGAATGGATAAACGAATCCGGCACGAACGTGACTCAAGAGTTCATCGATTATGCGTTGCCGCTTATCCAGGGAGAGCGCTCATTTAAGATCGAAAATGGCCTTCCACGTTTCGCTAGGCTTAAAAAAATACCTGTTATTAAATAAAACGTCCTGGGTATGCACTTGACGCCAACTGAATACTCTACACTCCCGTCATTGCGGGCTTGACCCGCAATCTCGTGAAGGATTGGTATATGAAAGAAAACGCC
>WRNV01000105.1 GCA_009776445.1 Oscillospiraceae bacterium
TACTATCTCCGGTTGAAAGCCTTCTCCTAGCATTAGCCTAGCTGTTTTCGCTATACCTTCCGCTATACCTTCTGCTTTGCCTTCTGCTTTGCCTTCCGCTTTACCTTCCGCTTTACCTTCCGCAATACCTTCCGCTTTGCCATCCTCTTTGCCAAACATATATGAACTATACATTTCCAAATCGTAATCAGCTTGGGCGCGTTCAAGTGATCTTGCCACGGTCCTCTCCTCCTCCGTCAGATTTANGAAATCAATAATCCTGCCTGCTTTTTGTATATATTCCGGCGCGTCCGGGTTGGCCGTGCCTGTGTTGAAATAGTCGTGCCAATGCTTTTGGTTCTGCGTCTCGATGTTGGGCTTTTTCACTTAACATCTCACTCCAAAGACAAAAGGAACAGTCACTAAATTGTTTATTTTTTCTATAATTTCCCCAGATGCAAACAATACTATCGAGTTTTGATCAGGTGAACTTGTGTAAAAAAACATTGATGAGTTGTCATTTTTCAATAAATCGTTAATCTTGTTGATGACATCGCAATCAAACCAGTCATTATCATACTTTAAATCCCAGATGTGTTTTTTCTCATTATGTGTAAACGAAACAGAAGCGCGACCATTATCATGGTCAACGACACTGGACGTCTGATGTATGGTAAATAACCCCTTTGATAATACAGACAGTCGCTTTAAAACATTTGCGTATATGTCACTTTCTTCCACGCATTCAGAGTCAAAAGTATATATGTCATCAGACACATACTCCCACGTGCCGTCATCTTCGCAGCGTTCGCCTCCTAAGCTAAACAGCATCAGATTATATGGATCGGATTCAACAGCATCCCTTCCCCATTCATTGCAAATCCATTCAACAAAATCATTTCGCTTAGGTCTTATTCCCAAATCTGATAGAACCATTAACTGATCTTCAACAGCCAAATGCGTATGCTTCTTTGCGGATACCCGTTTGCTTTTTGGCTTAAATACATTAAAAAAACTCATTTCTGCACCTCTAAATATATCAGCCAATGCTTTTGGTTCTGCGTCTCGATGTTGGGCTTTTTCAGCTCGAAGTAGCCCAATCGCAGCAATCGTTTTTCAAACCTTTTCTTGCGCTCCGGGTCATGTAGCTCAAAGATGCGCAGAGCGTCATCGTCGTCGAAATGGTTGTAGCCCAATATGTTGAGCGAATACACGGGCTTCCCAACCATCGCTACTTTGCAACCGATTGCAGATGGCGTTGGTAAAACGCTTTATATAGAATTTAGACAACGATTGACTTAGGAACCGCTCCCCTGTTCAATTTACCCACTTTTGGGTATCATAACGCCATCCTCATATGACAAAACTTCACCCTCATTAATGACCTCGAACACGCCGCCTTTTTCTCTTGTTAAAACGATAAATCGGTTATATTCGCGCTCTTTAAGGTATTCATTGAAATGAGCCACATATAATACGGTTACGGTCTTGCCCATGCCTTTGGAAAGAGCTTCTGTTTGCTCCCTGTCAGTTATCCGTTCGACATCAAAAAGCGTTGAATCCCAATCCAACTTCCCGTTGCGCGTATAGTATTCTTCAATTTTTGCCACAGACTCGTTCTCGTCTTTGTAGAAATCGGGCATATCACCATATGTGTAATCTCCAAATATCCCCACATAACCAGCGCTTGCTATAACGCTTTGACCTTCGGCGGTCAAAAGCCAATCTGTAAGAGCTTTGCCTTTCAAATTGTCGCGGTTATAGTAGCTATAAGTNTACACCATGAGCGGATAGCTANTATTTGATAAGTTTTCTATTGACGGCTCGATTCCGTCCACAGCAAGGANTTTCANGTTTTCCATTCCAAATATCGANCCTAGCCCCAAAGACCAACTGTATATGTTATATCCTATCGCGCCGCTTCCGGTCGTCCAGACCGTTTCAATCATAGCGCCCATAGACACCGCGAGTAATATAGAATTATCCTCCGCCATATCCGTAAGCGGTACATCTCCCATAAAATCAATAATCGCGGTTTGACTGCCGGAGTCCCAATTTCGTTGGACAGGAACAATCGCCTCATTCAATCCGCCGAGTTGCCGCCAATTTTTAATTTTGCCTGAAAATATATCTCTAAGCTGCTCCTGGGTCAAGCTATCTATCGGGTTGTCTTTGTGCAGAAGGAAAACGAAACCTTCTTTAGCAATTGGGGTAATAACCAAATCCGCGCCGCGCTCTTTTGCGTCATTTAGCGTTTCGTTATAGTATTTTACTGCAAGTACAACGTCGGCGGGGTTTTCACTGCCGGGGATAAGGCGTTCGAGCGCAGCGTATGTCTGACTATGTGTGTCAACGAAATACTCATCGGTTAGGTGTGCCCGAATCGCCGCGTGCAGTATCATGGTGGATGAACTGCCATCGATGACCGGGTATTCCGGCGCCGGCATAGGCGGGTTCAGACTAGCTGTTTCAATGGGATATTCCGGCGCGGGCGTAGGCGCATCCTTGCTCACTGCCTCAGTAGCTATAACCGATTGGGATGTGGTCATATCCGAGTCGTCTTTTCCACATGCGGCAAGTGATATTAGAAATAATAGTATTAAGGTATATGCGATAATTTTTCTCATGATTGCAACCTCGCTAATATTATAACTTTCGTGAGCCGGTAACAGTACCCAGCTATGTGGATTAAATAGCTACACGCAGCTTCTTTACATAATGTACCACACGCCGTGAAACAGTTCAAGATTTTTGCTTCATAAGCTCGGTCAGTCCCTGTGTTGTTACTGTTGGGTGTCCAAAAACTCGCAATGGTCACAGGCTCCGCACACAAGTTTTGACAATTGTACAAGTTTTCGCCGCAGTACCAGTGCGTTGCCTGTAACCAACCTGTGTTTACGTTCTTCCACTTGGCATTTTGGGAATCTTGGAGTATAATCACAACATCAGAATTTGGAGGTGCTTTATAAAAAATGAAATCAAGAGTCAACAAAATTATAAGCTTTTTATTGACCGTGACTATGCTGCTTGGCTTGAACGTCTTCGGCATTGGGAAAGTCGCGGCGGCGACGACTGCGGATATCGAAGTCGAAACGCCAACAGGTACGTCAACTAGTCCGTATAATGTGAACCTGACGGCGGGCGACTACGACGACTGGGCGCACTTCGGCAATACGACCGCAGCATCCGTGAACCGTAAAGCGGGCGTTACGGACAGATTGATCGGGAGCCTGTCCCTTGTTGGAACTGGTTCGCTTCAAGAAGCCAGCACCGACGACGTCACAAACCACAGAATGCAATTCACTTGGACTGACGGGACTCCGACCGCTTCGGCGACATCGAAGTACTTCGTCAAAAACGGGGCTGAGGGGATAAAGCTTAATTTCATCCTTCCCGCCGGGGCGTACCAGATCAAAATGTTCGCGAACGTTTACAACGAGAAGGCGGACGTAGTCATTACGAATTCCACAGGTGTGGAAATCGGGAGACAAGCGCTTATTCCGGGCAGTATCGAGACTTGGGCGCATATGGCGCGTGAAATCACCATTGATTACGAGAGCGACGTCGCCCAGACGATCAATGTCAGTATCGCGCGTACTGAATTCGACTCCTCTATATGGCCGGGGCTATCGGTTGCGGCTGCGGCTGTGAAGGCAATCGACAAAGAGCCAGAACAGCCCGTTACGGTTTTCAGCGTCTCAACAGCCGCGAGCCCATCTACAGGCGGGAGCGTTACGGGTAGCGGCGCTTATGAAAAAGGCGCGACGGTCAATATGACGGCGACGGCTAGCGCCGGGTATCTTTTCAAAGAATGGCAAGTTATATCCGGCGGCTTAGTCCTTGCCGACAAGACTGCGGCCAATTTCTCGTTTGTTATGCCCGAGAGCAATGTAGACCTGCGGGCTGTCTTCGCGAGGCCTGACGGAGAACTTGAAGACCTGACGCAATACATTTACATGACGCTGGGAACGTCTGGAGCCAGCAATACGCTTATCGGCACACAGAGGCCTAACTCGTCCGTAAGCCCGGGGCCGGACACCAACCCGCAAAATAGCTGCACCGGATATAACCCAAGCGGCCAGATTCGCGGTTTTTCGCAGATCCATGTCAGCGGTACCGGCGTTGGGAAATACGGCCAGTTCCTTGTGTCGCCGCAGACCGGCCTGGCAACGAGGCTTGACGGGCATGACTCGGCTAAGGCCAACGAGACACCGACCTGCGCGGAATACAGCGTAGACCTGACCAGATATGGCATCACAGCTTCGTTTACGCCTGCCGAGCACTCGTCAATCTATAAATTCGTTTATCCGCAAAATAACAATTCGAGCGTGCTTATCGACGTCGCGGCCAACATTGCCAACGCCAACGCTACAAGCGTCAGGGTCAATACTGGCGTTAACGACAAGGGTGAGCCGTTTATCAGCGGTTCTGGCAACTATAGCGGCGGTTGGGGCAAGGCGCATGACTTGTATTTCTACGCCGTCCTTCAAAAAACAAACGCCACGCTCGGCTTGTATAATGCAAGCGGCCCGATTTCCGGCACAAGCATGGGCCCTGTGAGCGTTTCCGACAGGGCTGCGGGCATGGGCGCTTACGCCACATTCGCGACGACCGCGAACGAAGTCGTTTATCTAAAGATAGCGACCTCGTTTAAGAGCATCGATCAGGCTAAAACCTGGCTTGATCTGGAAATCCCCGCTTGGGATTACAGCGGTGTCCGCGACGAGACTGAAAGGCTGTGGAACGAAGAGCTAAATAAGATAATTATTGACGGCAATATTTCCGAAACAAACAAGCGTATTTTCTATACAGCCGTTTACCACGCGCATATTATGCCGCGCGACCGCACCGGCGATTTCGCGAAATTCGGCGAGAGCGATATGATAGACGAACACTTTGCCACATGGGATACATGGCGCACGCTTTACCCGCTTTATTCGATAACGAATCCTGATATCGTGGCGAAAACCGTTAACAGTTTCATCACGAGGTACAATATAAATAAGTATGTACGCGATTCGTTCGTTGCGGGCATCGACATGTCCGAGCAACAGGGCGGCGACAACATCGACTGCGTGGTTTCAGACGCTTATGTCAAGGGCATCGGAGGCGTTGACTGGGAGGAAGCGTATAAGGTCGTTAAGAACAACGCCGATAACTACCGGCTGAGCTGGCCCGGCTGGGGCGACGCGAACCTGACCCCGAACGTCAACTCGCAGTATAAGGTTCTCGGCTATATCCCTGTCGGCGGCAACGCGACGATGAGCAACTGTTCATATACCCTTGAGTATGCTTATAACGACTACTGCGCAGCGCAGATAGCCAAAGGTCTGGGCAAGACTGAGGATTACGAGAAGTATCTTGCACGGAGCAACAACTGGACTAATCTCTGGAACCCTGATCTTGATAATAACGGGTATTCTGGATATATTGCCCCGCGTGAGAATAACTTCGGCGCATTTGTAAACATTAACCCGACACAGAGCTGGGGTTCATGGGTAGATTACTTCTATGAGGCTTCGGCGTGGAACTATTCCTTCTTTGTGCCGCACGACGTCAATCAGCTCATTGAAAAAATGGGCGGTTCAGAGACATTCACCGACCGTCTCAAACTCGGCGTCGACAGAAACTGGGTGGACATGGGCAATGAGCCCGCGTTCCTTGCGGCGGCGCTTTTCAACCATACCGAGAAACCGTGGTTGACGTCAGACTGCATGACTAACATCAGGACAAGATTTTCCCTCACTGGCGTTCCCGGCAACGATGACTCGGGCGCGATGAGTTCCTGGTATATATTCTCGACGACAGGGCTGTTCCCGAACGCTGGACAGAATATTTATTACATCACAAGCCCGATCTACGACAGCACGACGTATAACCTTGACAACGGCAAGCAGTTTACTATTATAGCGAATAACCTTTCCACAACCAATAAATATATCCAGAGCGTCACGATCAACGGAAAGCCTTATTACAAGGCTTGGTTTGGGCATGAGGTTATCGTCGAAGGCAGCACGATCGTTTACGAGATGGGGCCGAATCCGGTTAATTACGCGAAGGCTCCGGCTAATACGGTTAAGCTAGGGGAAGCGAAAGCCGAGGACAGTTTTAATGTCAACCTGAGCGATCCAAAGTTCTCCGAGTGGGCGCACTTCGGGTCTGGGAACCGCAAAGCAGGCGTTGCAAACCCGATAATCGGCGAAGTGACACCGGCGCAAAATACCAGCACTTTATCGAGCGGCGGTTTTTCCTGGACGGACGGGACGCCTATGCCTACTGGCAATTCGGTCAGATCATATGCCGAGTCTCCATCGGGGTGGCTGCGGTTGTCTGTTAGTATACCTGTTGGCAGTACGGACATAACTTTGTATTATTTAAACACATATGGATTATCGGTATCAAATGAAGCGGGAGACGAGGTTCTTCTGGAAGTGCCGGGGGGCGGCTCCGGCGTGGCTAAGACAGTTACGTTAAGCTTCGACTGTGAAGAAGCGGAAGACTTTACTATAGCGTTACTAGATACTACTCCTGCAATGATTGGAACCAATATTGTCGCAGCGGCGGTTCAGTATTTCGCGTCATACACTGTGAGATTCAACAGTAACGGCGCCGGGGACGTGTCCAGCCAGATAGTCAGGGATGGAGGCAAGGCCGAAAAGCCTGCGGATCTTACCCGTCTCGGCTATGTTTTTGGCGGATGGTACAAAGAATCTGCGCTGACAAACGAGTGGGACTTCGACACTGATGTTGTGACGGATGATATCACGCTTTACGCCAAATGGGTTCCACTATTCACAGTAAGCTTCGTCTCAAACGGCGGGAGCGCCGTCGCGAGCCAGATCAAACCGCAGGGCAGCCTGCTCGACGCCGTGCAGTCGACTCGCACAGGTTACTCTTTCGAGGGATGGTTCACAAACGCAGGCCTCACTGGCGTCGCGTGGAATTTCGCCACTGATGTTGTAACGGCTGCTATCACGCTCTACGCAAAATGGGATAAACTTCCCCAGGCGCGTATCGTGGGAGTAGCGCCGATTACCGAAGCCGCCGACATCAACCTCAGCCAATACGACGACTGGGCGGCCGTTATGCCCAGTATGATCGAGTCTGTCATGACCGCTCATAAAAATATAAGCGATACGATGATAGGTAATATTGGCGATTTGGGCGAAATGGGCGGTAGTATTTCCGGGTCGCCTATAAGTTTCTCATGGGACGACGGGTTCCCTCTGTCTGCCGCTTCCAGCATGAAATACGCCGTATCGAATGCTATGGGGCTTGATCTGAAATTCAGCGTCCCGGCGGGCGGTTATTCGGCTAGTATTTATGTGACTGGTGTTCAGACTAGCGGTGTCGTTCAAATCCTTGACGAGGACGGCGTTATTGTAGACACAAAGACTTTGTGGCCAAACGCTCAGAGTACCCGGCAGTATGCTGTCGTCAACGTTGAATTCTTCTGCGACCAGTCGCAGGAATTCACGCTGCGCGCACTGGTCGGCGACGGCGCGCAGGTTGAGGGCTTAAGCATCGGCATATTCGCGGCGACCGTCACGCAAGAAGCGCCGGGCGTAACGATAATATCCGATGGCAACGGATCTGTAAGCGGCGGCGGCATCTATGATCCGGGCAACACCGTCACCGTGACAGCCACGCCGGACGCCGGCTACATCTTTAAGGGGTGGCAAGTCATAAGCGGCGGCGTTACGGTACCCAATACAGCGACAGTAAGCTTTACCATGCCTGATAAGAGCGTTACTCTTAGGGCTATCTTCGAGGAGCAGTATGTTTGGGTTCGGAGCAACGACGTACTCGCCAACCTTTCGCGCAATACCCTGAGTCAGCCGCAATACACCGACTGGGCTTACCTCGGCTACAACAGCGGGCGAATCATGATGGCGGACGCTGAAACACGCGTCTTCACTAGCAATGTCAGCGCTGTTAGCGGTAACCTGACACAGGAAGATATGCAGCAGTACAACTCTGGAACGTCCCCGTATTTCAGTTGGACAGGCGGAACGCCGACGGCAACTGGAACGGACATACGGTACATCCTTTGGAATAACACCGGCTTGAGGCTAAACGTCGCGGTTCCGAGGGGCATTTATGAGGTCTCGCTTTACATTTCCGGCGTACGCGCGGGGGCTGAGCTTGAGGTGCTGGATTCTGGTAACAACGTTGTGTTAACTTATCATTTGTGGGATTTCTCCGGTGAAACACGCGTATACAGAAAGCTCAACATCGACTTTGACTGTAAGCAGGCTCAAACGTTTACCATACGGCTTCTCGTCAGCGATCCCGGCCCCGCGAACTATAGCGTGTCAATATTCGCGGGCGTTGCGGAGAAGCTTGGAAGTTACTACAGCGTTACGGCGGCTGCGAGCGCGGGCGGGACAGTTTCCGGTGGCGGAGATTACGCGAGCGGTCGCGAAGCGGCTCTTACAGCGATCCCTGATTCCGGATTCGCGTTTGAAGGCTGGTATGAGGGCGATACTAAGGTCTCCGGCGACGCTGAGTACAAATTTACTGTATCAAGAGATATTTCTCTTACAGCGAAATTCATTCACGCGGTTACTAGTGTGAGCATCTCCGGGAGCGGCAGCGCTATCACAGTAAAGTACGACGTATTAAATGAGTCCGGCGGCAAATTGGAAACCTTATGCATACTCGCTGTATATGACCAATCCGGTAGGCTTTACAGCTATGAGATGTATGAATTGTCTGTCCCCGGAGACTTTGGCAACTATGAGCTTTCCGCGACAGTAAACGCGGGATTCATGGCAAAAGCCTTCATTTGGAGCGATACTTACATTCCTTTGTGCGCGGAGGCTGTCTGGAAATAGGCGTTTCTCAATTACCTGAGCAAAGCGAGTTGAACTAAGAGATAAAAAACGAGCGCCACACATAACCCAGGCCCGCAAAAAACGCGCCCATGGAACATAATCTGTCCCATGGGCGCTCTTTGTGGACGCGGGGACATTTTGTTCATTTCAAAAAACTCGCAATGGTTACAGGCTCCGCACACAAGTTTTTGCCATTATTACTAGTTTTCACCAATGTACTAGTGCGTTGGCTGTAACCAACCTGTGTTTTTGGGTGCCGTCTGAACAGTAACTCTTCGTTTTTTAATAGGATTCAATCACTCGGAAATACTTGTATTTTCACACTATTCATAGTATTATACCAACATGACATTAGGCTATCGCAAACCTAAAGTTTGAGACAAGGGGATGATATGCTATAAACACTCGTAAAGACTTGTTTGAGCCAATGGACAGCCTCAACGCGCTACGGATGCTTAAAGAGGGGAACCTTCGTTACACATCTGGGAAATCGACGCGCCCAACCGATTACACGCAAGTAAGGGTCGAACTGGCGGAAATGGGACAGAGCCCGTATGCTGTCATCCTTGGATGCTCGGATTCCCGTGTCCCGCCTGAAATAGTGTTTGACGCCAGCCTTGGCCAACTCTTTGTCGTGCGCGTAGCTGGGAATATTGCCGACGCCATAACGATCGGCAGCGTGGAATACGCCGTCGAGCGCCTTTACGCTCCGCTTATCGTAGTATTAGGCCACCAAAAATGCGCCTCGATAGCCACCGCGCTATATGGCGGCGACCATGGTCCAAACATTGGGGCTATTATCCGTGAAATAAACCCATCCCTGGAGAAAGTTCGTAGCGTAGGGGAATGGGATATCGCAAATCGATGCGAGGACGAGAATATCCGCAATACTATTGTTAAACTGCGCGGCAGCCGCATAATATCCAGACTTATTGACAGTAAAAAGCTCTTAATCATCGGCGCGAAGTACCAGCTTGAGACAGGTGAGGTCGACTTTTGGGACGACAGAGACGACTGTAATACCTAATGCATTATAACAGGTTTATAAGAGAAAGGATCGTGCTAAAAAGTGCCGTTTTATGATCTACGATGCCCTAAATGCGACAAGGAATACAACATTTCCGCGACAATGAGGGAAAAGATGGAAAAACTCATCCCATGCCCGGATTGTGGGTTTTTCGGCTTAGAAACCGTATATAAAGGTTCGCCCGCGTATATAAAAAGCAGCCAGGCAAACGATTGCCCTAACCGACATGTTTGCGGTACTGGTTGCTGCCACGTGGACTGATACGATAACACGAACACAAAACGGACGGAGGCGCGCAAATGGAAACAAATCAAATACAAGAGCTATCTCGTCTTATCGACGAGAGCAAAAACACGGTGTTCTTCGGCGGAGCTGGAGTGTCTACCGAGAGCGGCATACCGGATTTCCGCTCGGAGAGCGGGCTATATAAAGCGCGAAGCGACTACGGATTCTCCCCGGAAGAATTGCTGTCCCACACCTGTTTTATTCGCGAGACAAAGCTATTTTTCCGTTATTACAGGGAAAATCTCATCTCCCTTGACGCGAAACCCAACGCCGCCCATATCGTTCTCGCCAAGCTTGAGGAAGCGGGAAAGCTTCAAGCGGTTATCACGCAAAACGTCGACGGTTTACATCAAGCCGCCGGCAGCAAAAACGTCTTCGAGCTCCACGGCTCGAACTGGCGGCATTACTGCGTGAAATGCAAAGCAAAATATACGCTGGAGTACATTTTGTCTCAGGATGTAATCCCCAGATGCGAAAAATGCGGCGGGGTCGTTCGTCCTGACGTAGTCTTGTACGAAGAAGGGCTCGACGAGACGGTGCTTGGAGCGGCGGTTCAAGCCATCAGTAACGCTGGGCTGCTGATCGTAGGAGGCACGTCGCTGGCGGTTTACCCTGCGGCAGGGCTGCTGCGCTATTTCAGCGGCGACGCGCTGGTTCTCATCAATAAATCTGAAACTCCCGCCGACAGGGACGCGCGGCTGGTTATCCGCGATTTCATAGGCCAAACCCTAAGCGCCGCATACGAACTACTTGAACAGCACCCCCACCAATAACACCTCCTGGGTATGCACTTGACGCCAACTGAATACTCTACACTCCCGTCATTGCGGGCTTGACCCGCAATCTCGTGAAGGATTGGTATATGAAAGAAAAC
>WRNV01000106.1 GCA_009776445.1 Oscillospiraceae bacterium
GAAGTACGCCTCAAGCGCTGAGGCGCTAGTTTCCACAGCAACCCGCGTGTTCGGGGGCATCAGCCTGCCCGAAGGCGCCATAGCTACGCTTAAATCCTGGGGGATCACCCATGAAGACATATGCGTAATGCTCAATGGGCTGAATATGGGCTGCTGCCAGTATGGCGGAGACCCCGTCAACATGGCAACCGGAAACTTCATCTATAAAAAAGAGTATTTGAAGATAAAAGGGCTGTTCCCCCTATCCTTTAAGATGTTTTACAACGCGCTGGAAAGGCGCGTTGGCACACTGGGGACCGGGTGGGTGCACAACTTCGCCGTATGCCTGAAAAAGGATAAAAATTCCATCGCGCTATACCTGGAAGACGGACGGCAAGAAATCTTCTACGATAACGGCAACGGCGCATATTCCCAGAGTTTCAATAAACATGATATTCTCAGAAAAACAACAAAAGGGTTTGTATATCAAAATACCAAGCAAATATCATACTATTTTGATGAAGACGGCAACAATATAAAAGTAGAAGATCAAAACGGGAACTACGCGGCTTTGGCATACGGTCAAGGGCGCCTAACGCGTGTGGAAAACAATTCCGGCAGCTCCCTTGACTACCAGTATTCGCCGGACGGGAACCTTGTACAAGTTTCAGATAACACAGGGAGGACAATCAACCTCGCTTACGAGGACGGCCGGGTGTGCATGGTTGCCGGGGAGGAAGGGCAGGAGCAGCGGTATCAGTATAATGAGAAGGGCAAGATCAGCAGCATATTCAACCCCCTCGGCGTAAACACGCTTGCGAATGAGTATGACCAGGATAACCGGATAACCAAACAGACATTCCCGGACGGCGGCGTCATTCAATATGACTACCGGGATGAAGACAAGGAACTGCTCGTCACCGAACAAAACGGCAATGAAGTTGCCTATGCGCGCGACGACAGGATGCGCACCACCGCCGTGGTTTATGCCGACGGCGCTGAGCGGTATGCCTACAATGAGCAAAACCAGCGGGTTTGGCAGATCGACAAAAACGGGAACGAAACGCGCTATGAATATGACGATCAGGGGAATATCTCCCAAGTGACAAACGCGCTGGGGGAGGCCGTCTGCGCGCAGTACAATGAAATGAACAAACCCACCAAAGTGTCCTTGTGCGGGATCGAACGAATGGCGGGAGAGTACGACAACCACGGCAACCTGCTCAAGATGAGCGACGCGCTCGGCCGAACCCGCTCGTTCTCATACAACGAAAACGGGCGGCCTACCCGCCTGACGCAGCCGGACGGAAGCTCTGTTGAGCTTTCTTATGATGGACGCGGGAACATTGTCCGCGTAATTGATCAAAACGGCTCACAAACGCAATATGAATATGACAAGAACAACCGTGTCATAACTACCGTCGATCCCAACGGAAACAGGACATGTTTCAGCTATAACAGCCGGGACGAGATGATAAAAGTCGTCAATGCCGAAGGGGAAGAACGCGCGTATGAATACAACCAAGTAGGCAAGCTGACAAAAGCCACGGATTTTGACGGCAGCGTGAGCCGATACGAATACAATGCGCTAAACAAGCCCACGCGTTTTGTTGATCCCAGCGGGCACGAAACCCGGCTGGAATATGACCTCATGTGGAATGTGACCAAGCAAATAAACGCCAACGGCGCGGAGACACGCTTTGATTACGACGCGCTGCATCGCCTGATAAAAGTAACCGATGCTTTGGGGTACAGCGTACAATATGCATATGACCCCAACGGCAACCGTACAGCCGTTATCGACCCGCAGGGCGGGCAGGTACATCTGTCATACGACGCGCTCAACCGCGTGACAGGCGTAATTGAAGTGGACGGAGCCAAGACCGAAGTGGCGTACAACGAAATGGGGCAGATCACGGCTGTGGTCGACGCCATGGGGAACATACGTACATTTACCTACGATGCCGTAGGCCAAAAGACAGAAGAAACCGATTCGTTGGGCAACAAGACAAAATACACGTATACACCACTGGGGCAAATCTCGACAATTACCGATCCGGCGGGCCGGGTCACAGTATTCGAATACGGACCCGGCGGCCTGCTGACCCGTGAGGCATATCCGGACGGGCGCTGGGTCCGCTACGAATATGATGCGGCTAAAAACCTTGTCGCCAAGCAGGACCAAAGCGGCTATACGTTGACTTATGCTTATGACTGCCTCAACCGCATTATCAAAATTAGCAGCAGCCAGGGCCAGGAGAAATGCTATACCTACGACGCGGCGGGCCATGTAACAACCATGACTGACGCCAACGGAAACACAACGCGTTATGCGTATTCCGCTACAGGGAAACTTGTTCAAGTCATCGACGCGCTGGGGAACAGATCTGAATATGAGTATGACGGCGTAGGCGAACTGATTCAGGTCAAACAATTTGAAGGGATTGACGGGGATTTGTCCGAGGCATTGTCTCTCAACGAAAGCAATACCCGGATGACGACCTATCACAGGAACCCTCTGGGGCAGATCGAACACATAGAGGACGCGCTTGGGCAAAAAGAAAGCTACAATTACGACGCCTTTAGCCGTGTGACCGGCAAAACGGACAAGGACGGATATCTCACGCAGTACGCATATGGGCACAATGGGCAACTTGAGCATATCCAGTACGCCGATGGCAGATCGGTGCGGCTGAGCTACAATCCGCTGCGCCAGCTCACCGAGATCCAGGACTGGCTGGGGATGACCTCCATAGAGACCGACCCGCTGGGCCGGGCGACAAAAGTGCGGGATCACAACGGCAAAGAGGTGCAGTATCTATACGGCGCTGGGGGCGAGCGCTTGGAGACCGTCTATCCTGACGGCAAAAAAGCTAAGTATCTCTATGACGGCGCCCTACGCCTGAGCCAACTGAGCGACGGGGAAAACATCGTTTCCTATGCGTACGACGAGAACGGACGTTTAGGCGAAAAACGGTTCTCCAACGGGATGTTGACACGTTATGACTACAACAACATGGGGCTATTGTCCAGCTTGACGCACAGCGACCATGAGGGCGTCCTGGATCAGTATACTTATCATTACGATCTGATGGGCAACAAGACCGGCATCGACAAGTTCCGGCGTGGGCTGGAGGCCGACAGCGGGCAGTTTGGCTACGGGTATGACGCGTTGGGGCGGCTGTCCGAAGTGTCTAAAGACGGCGCGTTGCTTCGCGCATACACTTACGATCCCTTTGGCAACCGCACCCGCATGGCCGAAGGTGGGGGACAAACCTCATATTCATTCAACGCGCTTAATCAACTTCTACGCGTTGAAGCGACAGATCTGACCCGTGAATACCAATATGACGCCCGGGGCAATGTGACCGGGGTGCTGGAAAATGGGCAGACCAAGCACACCTACGAATTCGGGGCGCTCAATAGGTTAGAGAAAGCGACCAATGCCGAAGGTATAATGTCACTATATCAGTATAACGGCCTGGGGCATCGCGTGGGGCAGCAAGTTTCGGGTGGATTGGATCCAACGAAGGATATCAGCTATGTGTTGGATTTGACTAAGCAGTACCACAACCTGCTACAGACCTATGACGGCGGAAAGACAAAGACTTACCTCTGGGACTTCAACGTGGTAGCCGAGAGCGGCGACGAGGGCGATAGGTTCTATCTACAAGATGAGTTAGGCAGCCCGTTACGCTTTGCCGGCGTTGATGGCAAACTTGTGGACAGCTATGCTTACGATGAGTTCGGAAATGACCTCACCGGGAACCAGTGTATAGCGCAGTCATTTGGATATACTGGGTATCGTTATGACAACCTCGCAGAGACGTATTTCGCCCAGGCTAGAGAGTATGATCCAGGGGCGGGGAGGTTTGTTGCAAGGGATGTTTTTAAAGGGTATGTTATTTGGCCAGCAACGCTGAATGAGTATTCGTATTGTATCAATAATCCTAAAAAATATGTTGACTTGAACGGCGAGTTCTTAACGTTGATTACAGGTGCTATAGGCGCAATAATTGGAGCTGCAGTTGGCGCAATTACATCTTATGTTACGACCGGAGAAGTTAAGTGGGAGGCAGTAGCAGCAGGAGCAGCAATTGGTGGTGTTATCGGGCTAACTGGTGGTGCGGCGGTGGCAGCGTTTGCACCTGCAGCAGTCACAGCAACTGCAACAACAGTAGCAACTGAAGCCCTGGTCGGTATGGTTGTTGGAGGCGCAATTGATGCAGGAAAACAACTGCTTACTACCGGACATATAGAGGTTCAAGACTTAGCGGTGCAGGTTTTGGGCGCAGGCGTAATGGCAGTAATTCCGGGTGGTCCCGCAATTGCTGCGCTAGCAGGCGGAGTGACATCAATTGTAACATATGTAGCTGGTGAGTTTATAAATGATTCATGGGCTGATAAATCACCGATAGCCCATGTGATTGACATGTTAATTTCAGCACTATCTGCGGCAGGTTTTGCTGCATTAGGAGCAAAATTCGACTTGGACGGTTCCGGTTTCTTGAAAGAGCAGGGAGCGGCGGCTGGTTGGTCTTTGGGTGAAGCAATTTCTGACATATTTCGTGAATGGGCTACAGATGAATGGGTTATTCCACAAATTGAGGATATTGTCAACAATGCATATGATTGGTTTATGGAATTGATAGCAAAAATGGCAAAACAAAGTGTTGTATTTCCATTAGAAGGGTGTGCATCATGAATGACGTGGTTATAAACGTTATGGGATTTATCTTTTTTTACGCTGCCAGTTATGGAATTTGTATATTATTCTGCAAAAATTCACCTGAAAAAAGTGCGGGACACATCAGGATCAACATGTTGGTTGAGATAATACTAGTATTAAGACCGTGTAAATATGGAGACAATGAAGTACATATTTATTCACTAATTCATCAAATGCTTTTACAAATAGGCCTAATGACATTTTTATCCATGATTATTGTTGAACCGAGTGAACCAGCTCGGGCATTGAGAGTATTTTCCGGAATATTTATAGCCACAGTGATGACTTCTTTTTTTGGGCGTAATATTTGCCGAATGATATATATAAAGAAGAACAATAACAATAACAACAATTGACATACCCAAATATGCACTACACAAAACATGAACAACAGAAGGATTTGTTATGTATTATCTAGATGAAGATGGGAATGTGCAAGTCAAAAGTTTGGGAAGCGTATTTGATAATATTTACAAATTAGTCGAAAAAACAGAAAAAAAGTTTGCACTTAATAGAAAATTTTTGGAGGTTATAATATGAAAAAACAGATAACTATTATCATGATTATCATAGGCATCAGTATTCTTTTTGTGGGAGTATGGTTTCTGATAAAATATTACAAATCCCATAATACTAAATCACAGGTGAGAGATAAAAGAGATATATCTGACGTAGAAATGCTGGGGGCTTTATTGGGAATAAACATGAACAATAACGTTACTATAAACGGGCTTGAATTTGAATACGAAAAAGACGCGACATGTATCTATATTTGTTTACGTATGCTGAAAGATCAGTTGTCCACAAGTGAAATGAAGTTTGACTGGAATGCGAAAAAAACACCTTTGGGAATTGAAACAGCACTATTGGGCAAATTTGAAAAAGGGACTCTGGGATTTGATGTTAATAAAATAGATTATGTGAAAAAATTATACAAAGAATATGTCATTACTTCTTCATTGACAGAAGAAACAAGTACATCCTGTTCCATTTTCGCATTTGTTGAGAAAGAAGAAACAGAAAATGATTATATAAATGTTTTTATCTTTTCAATTGTGCCGGATACCTTAAATATCGATATTGGAGAACTGACAAATGGATAAACTGGAGATAAACATCCCAAAACTACAGGACACGGTGGCCGAGTCCGGCAAGCTGGCCACAGACGCTAAGGAGATCGGGAAATCGATATCAGAAACAAACAAAAAGCTCACCTCAACCGGGACATGGCAGGGCGACGGCGCCAATGCGTATAACGGCAAAAGCGGCCAGTGGGACAAGAATTACAAAGCGCATGAGAATACGGCTGCCAAAATGAAAGACGCAACGAAAACCGTTTTGTCGCAAGCCGAGGACTTAAACATGGTCTCATAAACTTGGTGACTCAGCAGACATCACAGGCATAATAAATCTAATTGCAGATGCAGAAAATAGAGGATATGAAACAGTAGTTGGATTTTGTTATATTACCGAAAAGGGGGATTGTTTTGAATAAGTTTCAAACAACTTTAGCAGTTATAGTGCTAGGTATAAACATGATTCTTTTTGCAAGTTGCAGAAATAATGTGAAAGATGAGATTATTATGAAAACTGTTTACAATTTTAATGTAGAGCATAAAGAAATTGATCGTGAATTAACAAGAGAGAGTTTTCACGACATAAAATATGGGAGTTCCTTGATAGAAATCGAGGAAATATTTGGAGAACCTAATGGGTGGCTTGGAACGGGAGTATTAGCGCCATACTATTCTTTAGAAGATAAGGAATATGCAATCCTTCGATTTAAGAATCCTTTTATTAGCGAAGATCTTAAAAGCATAGAATTAGTTAATGATACAATAATTCTTGAAGAAATTCGACTTGCTGTTCAGTAACAATGCTTTCATACAACTGGTCAGAAAGAAGATAAAGAATATCACCAAGGGCTGAAAAAATAAGAATTTATACTCGCTAACAAAAGTAGGCTTTCATAAAATCCCATCTTGGAAATCAGGCGAATGGGTATTCGCCCAATCTAATGAGTAATTTCAAAATATGATTCAGATTCGGGCTAAAACTATACGATTTCCTTCAGACCAGGAGTGTAAGTTAGCCGTTTCATTTCAATACCGCAAAGGAGAACACAATATGTCCGCCAAACTTTTCACCCGCCAACCTCGATTCCTTCCCGAGATGCCGACCGGCGAAAGGGAGATCGAATCCCCGCCCTCTATGCCGAAAAAACCCGAAATCTCATGGGTTACTATTTTGTTGCCTCCAGCGGCTATGATCATCATCACGCTGCTCATGGCTGTCACCGAACAGCAGGGTGCCTATATGCTGATGTCGTTGGCAATGACAATCATAGCGTTACTTAATTCGCTGGTTTCAGTGTCCAGACAAAAAAAGAAATATCGCAAAATGAAACAGCAGCGCGAGACAAAATATCTGCAATATGTCGCCGACGTCAAAACGGAATTGGCCCTCCAGCAGAATCTGCAGGTTGTAGCTATGACCGAGACAAGCCCCGACCCCAATTTTTGCATGAACCGAATCCGCAATACCGACAGTAAATTGTGGGAAAAAACGCCAGCACATGATGATTTTCTATCTGTTCGCGTGGGTATCGGCAATGTGCCGTTTGCCATAAAACTTGAATATGAGAAACAGCGCTTCAATCTGGACGACGACCCGCTCATAGGCGAACCTCAAAAAATTGGACTGGAATTTGAAAAAGTGAATAACGTTCCGGTCTGTATAAATCTATTCAACGACGAGATATGCGGTTTGGTAGGGGACAACAAGCGCGTATTGGACACGCTCAATACAATTCTGCTGCAAATTGTCACTAATCACGGCTATGACGACGTGAACATAGTCCTGCTACTAAAGGATGAAAGCGTTTCGAAACTGGAATGGACGCGGTTTTTACCACATGTCTGGGATCCGGACTACAAGGTAAGATTTATGGCCTGCGGCAGAGCCATGGCCCACCATATACTCGCCGTGCTCAACGATGTGATCAGGGCCAGGGAGTTGGCGCACAAAGACAATAATAGCGCGGCAGCGGCCTCCCTGCCCCATTATGTGTTTGTTGTGGACGATCCGTCTTTGCTGGAGCAGGAACAAGTTGCGAAATATTTACATAACCCAAACAAAGAACTCGGTGTCTCAAGCATTTTTACAGCTGACAATAAGGCATATTTGCCCACAAACTGCAAAACGGTTCTGAGTGTAGGAACAAAGGCGCACGAGTTGAGTTCGAAAAATGGCGGCGCCAAAATAATATTCAACCCAGACACTATGGATGCCGGTAAGCTCGATTTTATCGGGCGGAAACTGGCTCCGTTGCACGTTAAAAATGCTACATCTAGTTTCGCGTTGCCAAATTCCATCACGCTTAACCAGATGTACAAAATTACACGTACCGAGGAAATAGATATTCAAAGCCGCTGGATGACCAACAGGACTTACATGGGAATGAACGTGCCTATTGGCGCCAGAGCTGGCGGCGAGCTATTTTATTTGGATATTCATGAAACTGGTTATGGGCCTCACGGACTGGTGGCGGGAACGACAGGTTCCGGCAAAAGTGAATTATTGCAGTCGATCATTATCTCTCTGGCTATGAATTATCACCCACACGACGTCGTGTTTGTCCTCATTGACTACAAAGGTGGAGGCATGGCCGATGTATTTCAGGGTATGCACCATTTAGTAGGGACTATCACCAACTTAGGCGGAAACCAGACGACCAGGGCGCTGGTTTCCATAAAAAGCGAGTTGCAACGACGCCAAAGGACGTTCTCTGAACACGGGGTTAATAACATAGACAAGTATCAAAAGCTGTTTCACAATGGCGGTGCCAAGATTCCCATACCGCATTTGATCATGATAGCCGACGAGTTCGCCGAGCTAAAAGCGGAGCAGCCCGAATTCATGAAGGAACTGATAAGTACTGCCCGCGTGGGGCGCAGTTTAGGAGTTCACCTGATATTGGCGACACAGAAGCCGGGAGGCATCGTTGATGATCAGATTTGGAGTAACTCAAAGTTTAAGATCAGCTTAAAAGTACAGGATACCACTGACAGCAATGATGTGATTAAGCGTGACGACGCCGCCTACATCAAAGAGCCAGGNCGCGCCTATATTCAAGTGGGCAACGATGAGGTATTTGAATTATTTCAGTCTGCGTACGCNGGCGCCGACTATGATCCCACNGGAGAGAAAGAGAAAAGCGCCAACAGGGATCAGAAGGTATACAAGGTTGCNCTCAATGGGCGATGCGACAAGATTTATCCGCTCTTTGAAGAAAAAATCGCAAAAACTGAGTTGCCGAGCCAACTGAAAGCTATGGTAGNACATATCACNCGTACCGCCAATAATCTTTCCATTTCAGCTCTGCCCGGACCGTGGCCGCCNCCTCTCACCGAGGAATTGTATGTGGATGATTTATTTACTCCCGGTTGCGGCTTTGACTATGAAAAAGGAATTTGGCTCAATTCGCCTAAGAACGTAGCTCCCCCTGTCGGCATTTATGATAACCCACGTGAACAAATGCAGGACTCGCTGACTTTTGATTTTCTCAATGATGGGAATTTGTTTGTCTACGGTATGCCAGGTAGTGGAAAAACTGTCTTCTTGCAAACGCTCTGCCTGTCGTTAGCTCATCACTTTTCCCCGCAGGAAGCAAGTATATATGTGCTTGATTTCGGCGGCGGATCGTTCAGACGTATGGAAACACTGCCGCATATTGGCGCTTTGATGACTATGGAAGAAGAGGATAAAATCAATCAGTTTTTTGTTTTTATCTCTCGAATGATTGAAGAGAGAAAACAGACGTTCTTATCGGCAAAAGTAGATGGGTTTGCGCAGTACAAAGATAAAGCGACTTCTGAAATGCCCGCTGTTTTCATTCTTGTTGACAACTATACCGCTTTGGCGGAACTCAACGACGGCGCTGCAGATCAGTTGCTTACATTGGCGCGTGAAGGGATGAAGTATGGTATATATATTGTAGCAACCGCGAATCAGGAGAAGGCATATCGTTTTTCCATCAATTTTAAAATGGCTGTAACTTTTGAAATGACAGATAAAGGCGACTATGACATGATCGTAGGCCGATGCCAAGGCTTGGAGCCAGCCCGCAACGCAGGCCGCGCATTGTTGAGGCACAAGCCGCCTCTGGAGTTTCAAGCCGCCAATTGTTACTTCCGACAAAAAAGTATGGAAGAAATTCTTGATATTTTCGACGTTTTCGTACAAACAGGAAAAATCACAAGAGCCATATCTCTTCCCCAGATGCCAGATATTGTCAACATTCATGAAATAAACGATGAAACAAATACATCAATAATCCAATTTGCGTTAAGGTCTGAGACACTGCGACCGATAGGGATAGATATCATCCAGAACCACGTGTTCCTTGTCACTGGGGATCCGGGTAAGGGTAAGAGTACAATACTTGCCTCAACGGTCAGTTTTTTGCTCCACTCCGGGAGTGTAAAAATATATTTGAAGGATAGTCTCTCCGCAGGTCTTTACGCGATTCAAAATCGTGAAAATGTGTTCAATATGGATGAAATTGAGGACGAGTTCGATTTTGCCAACGAAATAACCGAGCTGCTTGACAGTCGGCGGTCAGAGTTTAGCGAATGCAGAAAAAACGGTGAAGATTTGGACGAATTGAAAGCTAAATGGGAGCAAATTATCTTTGTTATCGATAATTTGGTTGAGTTTTCTGAGAATCATTCAGGCGTACTGACCGATCTGTTGGAGCGGATTGCAAAAAAAGAATCGGGTATGAAAGTGGCTATATGGGCGTCGGGCAATGCTAGCGATATCAGCAGCTCTTTTGACTCGTTTGTAAAAGTGTTCAAAGATGCGCAGTGCGGCATTATGTTGGGCAGCCTCAAAGAACAGAGCCTGTTTAACGCGAGTCTCCCATACGGCAGCTATGAAAAACCAGAGCTTAGTAAAGCAGAAGGGTATCTGGTTATTAGAAACAAATACGCAAGCATTAAGGCGGCTGTGGATGTGAGGCTGTTGTAAATAAAGCTTCCTGGGTATGCACTTGACGCCAACTGAATACTCTACACTCCCGTCATTGCGGGCTTGACCCGCAATCTCGTGAAGGATTGGTATATGAAAGAAAACGC
>WRNV01000107.1 GCA_009776445.1 Oscillospiraceae bacterium
CGTTTTCTTTCATATACCAATCCTTCACGAGATTGCGGGTCAAGCCCGCAATGACGGGAGTGTAGAGTATTCAGTTGGCGTCAAGTGCATACCCAGGTTTTACTATATCAGCACATATTGCCTGAAAGTGTTCCGCGAAGCTATCAAACCAGGTTTGTCTATAGTTGTTGAACAACCCTTCCATTTTAAGGAGGTAGTTGTTCCGAGATATGTTTGCCAAACTAATAAAATCAGTATGCATGGGGGCAATCCTTTCCCATTCTCTATATAATCTTGAGATTTTGTGATCTATTAGGCACTGTGCACAAGTGCTGCGATTGCTATCAAGCGGGAGGTTGTCACGAAGCTTCTGCCGCTTTGTTGCCCTTCAGCCGCGGCATCCCCCCCGGGCGCTTCGCAACAACTCCCTCACTCACTCATGTTATAGTATTTCGCGCTTTACACGCGATTCATCGCATTTAACAATCAATCATGTAAACACTCATTTTGCTTGGCGCTTATCACTTTTTTTGTATCTTTCACATTCAATATGTTGGATGGTTGGTCTATACATTTTTGTTTTCTTGACACTATCAGGTTATTTATCACCATAGCGCCATCACATACTTCTACCGCACGCTATCCTTCCGCTACTATTCCTCAATTCCCATGTTTTCGACCATACGCAGCGCCAGCAGGATCGCTTGCTCGCGCGTAGCTATTGCGTATCCCGCCGCCTGTTGTACGCTTGTTACCGCTCGCGGCGCAAACACATTGTAGCCTACGCCAAGTATGATCCTGTTAGCCACCATGAAATACACGCTATCCTTTGCCCAATCCGATATGTCCGCGTCGTCATCAAATGGCTCTGGACGTGTGTAGTTCACCGGATAGTTCGAGTCTGTCTCAAATGTCCAGCCAGGTATGGTAGATCGCTTAAACACGCGCGTCAACGCTGTCGCGGCTTGTTCTCGGGTAAGTTCGGTATGCGGAGAAAACTCTGTTAGCGAAATACCTATCATTATACCGGTATTGAAGGCTTTCAACGCGTCAACATCCTGAGTGTCGGTAAATGGATTAGAAACAGTAGGCAAGACGGTTGTGTTCGCAAGGTTTTCGTAAGCCTTGACTGTAACACCGGCGAACTCAACCCTGGAGATCGGCCTTCTCAAATCTAGATTTGGATTCAAAAGTGATGACGGTATAAGCCCCATCGCCAACGCTCTGTTAAGCTCCGCTTTCGCCCAGTCGGAGTATGTTCCAGGGATGGTCTTCTTATCTTCTTTATCTTCAGGTTCATTTGGTGAATCAGTTGGAGTAGGTGTAGGGGGAGCGGGTTTATCTGTGGGGCCAGGAGGTGGTCCGCCTGTATCTGTCACATATTTGCCTATATCTACTTCCAATACATCGCTCATCAAACCTTCGCTGTCCTCAGCNACTATGTAGATTTTGCATGCGTCAGTACTCGGCAAGTTGCTAATACTAATTATGTTCTTGCCTTGTAACATCCTGTTCCCATCGTTGTCTGACTTGATTT
Organism: Oscillospiraceae bacterium; assembly: GCA_009776445.1. Taxonomy (GTDB): domain Bacteria; phylum Bacillota; class Clostridia; order Oscillospirales; family Oscillospiraceae; genus WRMH01. The sequence goes on from WRNV01000107.1 coordinate 1,517, forward strand.
CATCCGCTGAAGGCGCCACCTCTTTACTGCNGATCACTTTATAATAGTATTTCCCCTCAGCTGAGCTTGTGAAATCAACTGTCGCGCTGCTACTGGACGTTCTTGTGATCGATCCCAAGGATAGGGTGAACGGGTCGTCATTTATACAGATTTCATACAGCGCGGTCACCGTCAAATCGGAAGTTACATTNTCAAATTCCTGATCCCAGCCTATGAAAATGTATCCACTTCTTTCAGGGTCAGGTGGAATCACCGCAGCTCCGCCTGAGATTACTTCTTGATGGTCAATCTCAGTGCCATCCCAGTCGACAAATGTGACGACATAAATGGGCGGAGGAGGTGGGGAATCTTGGGATTCGAGCTTCATATATTTATAATTGGCTGTGCTCGGGAATGGATTATCATCGTCAAACGTGCCTAAGCCAGTTTGTTCATTTGGAGCAGCGTTAGCCGTATTTTGCCAATACTTATATGTCCCTGTGATCCTAACTGTCCCCATTGCGCCGCCGTTACCTCTTCCAATAGCTGCGGAGTTACCTCCGCTGCCAGTTGTGGCAGTAATCATACCACCACTGATGTTAATAGTCCCGCTCGCTGCGCTATAGCCACCACCAATTCCCGCGCCACTAGTGCCTACTGATCCTCCGTGGTTGTTTCCTATCGCGTTTACCACGCCACCGCTTATGGAGATTGTACCGCCCTCGCTGCCAGACCCACCACCGATGCCCGCGCCACCGTTACCGCCAGTTGCTGTGACATTACCACCACTTATAACTATTGTAGTATATATGCCGCCAATGCCCGCGCTTCCGCCATGAGAAATAGTGCCAGAACCGATGCCTCCGGTTGCTGTGACCGTGCCATTGCTGATGGTTATTACGCCGCCGATGCCACCAATACCTGGGCCGCCATAGTTGCCCTTGGCTTCGATTGTACCTCCTATGATATTGATTTCGCCGACCGCGCCTCCATTGCCTCCGCCTATGCCCGCGCCGTTTACACCACCTGTGGCTGTAACCATGCCGCCCTGTATAACCAGCGCTCCATCAGTTGTATTAATAGCCGCGCCATTGCCCGCTGTCGCGCTGCTGGCTCCGTTTATTACTGAGAGCATTCCATTGGCGGCGCTGTCCTTAACTATCAACGTGACGTCTTTGTTGATTTTTATTCCGTTCCCTGTGTTTCCCGCCGCAGCGGGCAAATTTACCGTCAACATATGCCCGTTCAGATCCAGCGTAAGGGAGCGTTCAATTATCAGCGGTGTCGATATGTTGCCTATAATCGCGCCTAAAACGATATCGCCGCTTCCGTTTTTGGCGATCTTGCTGCGTAGCTCTGCCTCGCTATTGGTGTTGCCAGCCGCCGCGTGGGATATTGTTGGAAGCCACAGTGATGCCATAGCTAGGACCAGTGCTAATGTTAAAACGCGATGTATCAATTTACGTTTCATTTTGTTTTTCCTCCTTTTATTTGATGCCAGGTCTATACAATATCTTCAATCTTCGCTTATTTCAATGTGCCGAAAGTCACGATTATCCATTACTTTCGTCACTATTTTTGACTATTCGCGCCGTCATAAATAATAAAATGCTGAAATGAAGTAACAAATACATCATTTCGGCATTTTAACTAGTCAGGCGCGCAAGGTATAATTGATAAGGTTGACGGATATATTGGTTTACGCTCTTAGTACTATTTCATATGAGGCTCTAGCTGAAGATAATCGTTTCTCAGTCGCTCAAGCGCTTCTTTCAACTATTTATCTACTCCTCGTCCTCGTCTTTCGGCTCATAGAAATATTTAATCTCACGTTTTATATCGCCATTCGGCAGAAGTTTACGGCGTTCCAATCGTTCTTGAGCTTCCTCCATAATCTGTTTTATCTTTTGTTCAAAAAGAGCTTTGGGTGGCAACTCTGGCCAGTATTCCGCTACGGCTATGCCCGCAATATCCATTTTAAGCATTTCAACTTTTTTACGATTTGCCGAAGCGCAAAGAATAATCCCGATTGGCGGTTCTTCGTATTCCAATCTTTCGTTTCCATTAAGTCACGCCAAATACAGTTCCATTTGCCCTTTATATGCTGCTTTGAATTTGCAGAGTTTCAATTCTACTACCACAGGTCGGCGCAAAATTCTATAATAAAACAAATCAAGACTATTCCAATATCGGAATAGTCTTCATTTGCAGTTTTTTCATAACTCATCCCTATCGAAGGCCGCCGTTGCTTGTTTTGTTTTACGACCACCGTAACCTACAGTGCTGTTGTAACTAGTCGCTAGTAACCTCCTAATATTAAATCTCCATTTTCATATGTAGGCCAAGACCCTGCGCTTTCTTGCCTTTTTTGCCATAATTCATTTGTGTTCTCCCAAGAAAAATATGGATCCACATCCCAAAAGAAATGCCCAATGGGGTTCGTTTTGGGATCCTTATAATTATACGTTCCCATATCTTGGGGATTGTTTGATTCTGTTTGTAATATATGTCTATCATCACTTGTCACACCAAAAATCATTTCAAAATGACCACAAGCGGAAACATATTTAACATTTGGCTTCCCAATTGTATTATTCTGGTGAAGGGAAGAATCTACAGTCCCATCCCATTTCAACTTTTCAGGAAGTCTTTCTTGTAATTTTTGGAATGCATCCCAATCCATTTCAATATTTAGTTGATTTCTATAATAATGTTGAGTACTAGTCATCAATGGACTACCTGGTGGCGTTTTAGGCATATACTTAATACCTTCATCAACAACTTTATTCACGCCGTTTGTCGTTGTATAGCAGGTTTCTCTAAAAGCATTTGCTAAACTAGCTATTCTATCTCGTTCTTTTTGTGTATCAGCTAGATACCAATCATATGTTAATTGCATTAAATACGTATATGCCATTGGAGCCATTTTCCCATCATTATACATCTTCACTTCTTCTTCAGTAATATATCCGCTTGGATCAATATACCTTATCGGATTATTCCAACAATAACAATATGCATGCATTGTAATAGGGGCTTGTATATACCCTTTTGCAGCATCTACACTTACAAACCGCCCGGCTTTTGGATCATATTCTCTTGCTTGCGCGAACTGGGTTTCCGCTATATTGTCGTACTGGTAGCCTGTATAGCCAAACGGCTGTGCTATCCCATGGTTTCCATACAGATCATTCCCAAACTCGTCATAGCCGTAGCTGTCAACTAGCGCCCCGTCCGCGCCGCTGATACGTAGCGGGCTGCCAAGTTCGTCTTGCATGAAGAATTGGTCGCCTGAACCTTTCGAAGCGCACACGACATCATAGTCCCAAACGAAGCTTTGTGTATTCTGATCATCGCTCATTTGCAACATGTTGTGATACTGCCTGGTTAAGTCAAGCGCGTAGCTGATATCCTTAGCCGGGTTGAGATCATCGGTAATATGTTTGCCCACCCTGAACCCCAAACCGTTGTAATCGTAGTTAGCGGTAACTCCCTTGACGTTTGTCGCCGTTGTCAACCTATTTAGCGGACTGAATTCGTAGGTGTTCTTGACCTTACCGTTTTCCAGCACCTGCGTCAAGTTGCCTCGCGCGTCATAGCTGAATACCTGGGTATGCTTTTTGTCTTTTGCACACAACAACTGATTTAGCTGGTTGTAGGTATAATCTGTTCTTATGCCTTTATCAAGTTTAAAACTGCGATTACCAAAGGCGTCGTAGCCGAATTTTCTTATTTCTTCGTTATCTTTAAACACTCCTGTTAACTGGGATAGCTCATCGTATATATATTGATATTTGCCGTTTTCTTTTTCCAAGCCGCGCCGGTATTTCTCGATCCCGGTTTTGTTTAGCATGTTGTCGTACGTGTAGGTATACTTGTCCAGTATGCCGTCTTTGTCGCTGTGGGCAAGCTCGGAGATCAGGCCAAGGTCGTTATATGAATAGTTCGTTTGGGTCCCGTTTGAGAACACTTTGTCGATGAGCCTGCTGTTTTCATCATAGAAGTAGTTTATACGGTTATTACCGTCCATTAGTGTTTTTAGACGCAGCGCTTCGTCATATTGATACTCCACATATCTGCCGTCTGGGTATTTAACGCCGGTCCTCTCGCCCTGCGTCCCATAAGTATACTCAACTACTTTGCCTTCATGGTTCGTTATTTTCTTAGCCCGGCCAACCTCGTCTACATCGATAGTTGTGAGGCCCAGCCAATCCTTAATTTCTGTAAGCTGCCGAAGCGGATTATACGAAAGCTTTACGCTCTTGCCGTCAGCATAACCTATTTCTTCAATTTGATTGGTTGTATTGTATGCGTATTTTGTCAGGTACCCATCTTTATCCATCTTGCTCGACAAATTACCCGCATCGTCATAGGTATACGATTCTATATTGCCAAGCGCGTCAAAAATTCGTTCGACCTGATTTATTTCATTGCGCTCATACCTGGTTACTCGTAGTTTGGCGTTCTGCTCGTTTAACGTTTTTGCTTCGTCAAGTTTGGCAAACTGTTTTGATTCGACTAAATTGCCAATTTTATCGTAATCATATGTCGATTTATTGCCTAACGGATCAATTACAGCAATCAAATTACCTGCTGGGGAGTAAATATATTTACTTGTGTTCCCGTTAGCGTCAGTTATCGCAGTAACATTCCCCACGGCGTCATAAGTAAAAGTCTGTTCCTGCCCTTTGTTGCTGGATATCTTCGTTATCTGGTTCATGCAATCGTATTCATAGCTCAGCGAATACCCGTCCTTCGAGGTCTGAGATATGATGTTTTTGTTGGCATCATAGGCATATTCCATGATTCTTCCGTCAGGGAAGATAGTCTTTTCAAGCAAGCCGCCAGGTAGATATTCATATTTCGTTGTCCGATCGGCTGAATCTTTAACTTCAGAAATCTGGCCAAGTAGGTTGTAAGAATACTGTAACTCTCTGCCAGACGGGTCTATTTCGCTGATTTTTTGCCCTGCTTCATCATAGGTAAACGCGCTTTCGTTGCCCTGCGCGTCAACTATTTTTGTTATATTGCCCATACTGTCGTATTCTACACCGCTTATCGATCCATTCGGCTCTGTTACTCCAACTACTCGGTTTAGCGCGTCATAGGTAAGTAACGTCTGGCCGCCTCTTGGATCGGTTATTTGCGTGCAGTTGCCATTGGGATCGTATTCGTATCTTAATTCGGCACCTTTGGCGTTTACTATCTTTTCTAATTTGTTGAGTTTGTTGTACTCATAAACCTCAGCATTTCCATTGGCGTCTATGTGTTTGGAAACATTCCACATCAGATCGTATTCCAGTTTTGTTTCATTGCCTTCTTGGTCAATAAATCTGCTATGCTTACCAAGGCAGTTGTACTCCCTCTCGAGAACGCCGCCGTCAAAATCAGTTATCTTTATTACTTTGCCAACAGCGTTGTACTCGTACTTCCGCGTAAGTCCATTAGCTGCGATTATTTTTGTAATATAGTTTCTATCATCATATTCATAACCGGTTTTATTTCCATTTCCATCGGTTGTGTTAATTACGCGGTTGAGGTCGTCATATTCAAATTTAGTTTCCGAACCCGCTTCGCTTATTTTTAAAATATTGCCGTGCGTGTCGTATTCAATGTCTATCTCGCTACTGTCCGGTTGTATGATTTTTATGGGCTTGCCGTTATCGTTGTATTCAATTTTACTTATACGTTCAAGCGCGTCGCTGATCATGATTGCGTTGCCACGGGCATCATACTGCGTCATTAGCTTTATTTCTTCGCAGAGCTTTATTATTTCAGGCTTATTGAGATTATTGTATTCCGTGCTGATAGTTTCGTTTAGCGGGTTTACTGTTTTTATCAGATTCCCCCGTTGGTCATACGAGTATTTCGTGGCGTTTCCGTTTTTATCAACATACAGCGTTCTCAGATTCTGTTCATTGTAAGCGTATTGTTCCGTTCCATCCACGTATATCGTTGCGATGCTTCTAGATCTGTCGTCGTGAACATAAGTGATCTTATTGCCGTTTTGTTCAGTCATTATCAGTTTGTTTTCATCGTCTTTATGCTCATGCGTGATCACTCCGCCGTCCGGAAACACCTGCCGTGTTACGCGCTGTTGTTTGTCATACTCGTTGTGGAGAATATCTATGCCCAGAGGGTTAATGATATTTGATATCTTGTTTTGTGAATTATATTTGTATATGCGCTTGTCTCCCATTTCATCAGTAACGGAAATCAAGTTGTCGTTTTGGTACTCAAAGCTCACTGTTCTGCCGTTGTTGTCCGTTACTTGTTTTAGTTTGCCGTTTTCGTAATAGCTGAAAGAAAAAGATGATCCGGAATTGTTTCCAGCCTTTGTCAGACTACCCTTTTCGCCATAAGAGAGTTTCACATAGTTTAAATTGCTATCTTCTTTTTTTGTTAGTCGGCCGTTCGCGCTAAACGAGTATTTTATGCCTTCACGCGTTCGGTATACAAATCCGTTGTCTGTTTCGCTCAGCGAATTACCCGAATGGTGGTACTGGTAATATATTTTGTTGTCCGCAATAAGAAATATCTCCTGCCTGCCATCCTCAAAGAACACTGTCGCCCGGTTATCTTCTTTTGTAATACAGACTTCAAAATTATGCGTCCAGCCGTAGCCCATAGAATTGATTCTCTGCTCCTGGGCATTATAGGACATTACAAATGATATGGGGAACAGCCCATTAATTTTCAAGTACTCCATTTCGTACATGAAATTGCCTGTCGCCATGTTGACAGGATCGCCGCCTGACTGGCAACAGTTGCTGTTATCCCCCAGCATATTTGACTTAACATACGGTGCCTGTTTACTAGCGATTTGATTAGGCGATATGCCTGGTATACTCCCCGCATTTTTCGCGCCTGTAACACCGGAATCACCCATTCCTCTCAACCTCCTTACTGATATTTTAAGTAGCGCTATTTTATTGTACCTGTGCGGTTGCCTCCAAGGACACCCCCCTTCCCCCCTCGTTCGCGAGTGGGGCTTTGGACGGGGAACGAAAGGACGAGAACAGTAGTGCGGATATTTTTCTAAATTGCTTTAAAACTACTATGTATGTACGAATTATTATGAATACTTACCAAGAAATGAAGTGAAAACTCTCGTCTCTTCGTCCAAAGCCCCACTCCCGCAGGAGGGGGGAAGGGGGGTGTCCCCATCGGATGTCTAACCGCACAGCGCAATTTTGTTTTATGCATGAAGTAAGTATAATTGTTCCAAAGTGATTATTTAATGCTAAAGGGTTTAACTATTGCGATTAACATCTCTTTGTTTCGTCGAAAATCGCGTTGTCTAATATAGTGTCGGTAAAGTCAACGCCTGTCAGTACTGCGTTGGTGAAATCTGCCCCGTCGAGATTAGCCCCGGTGAAATCAGCTCCAGTCAAATCAGCATTACGAAAGTTTGTAGGGAGAAAGCCCACAAATTCCCATGCCTTTTCATTCATTAACCCAAGTTTCGTCCTTGCGTTTCTAAAACTTGCGTTCTTTAGCGATGCGTTCGAAAAATCAGCCTCTTGAATTGTACAATAGTCCAGGCGGCACCTTTCCATGTCCGCGTTGCGGAAGTTAGCGCCTATAAGCGAAGAGCCTTCAAAACTTGTATTTATTAGTGTTGAGCTGCTAAACCGAGCAAAACGGAAATCCATATCTGATAAAACTTTCCCCGAAAAATCCAATCTGGAATAATCCCCAAATATATACTGGCTATAGGGCTGTTTACTAAACAAATCATTTAGCTTTTTCGCGTCCTTTACTTTCTGTTCCACGAAAACGGCTTCAGTTTTTGCCATATAATCGCCAACGTTTACCATAAATTTTTCATTTTTGTTAATATTCGCAAGCGAACTTTCGTCAATGATACTCAATATCGTGAATCTGATAATGTTAGTGAAGTATGAATAAAAATCCGAAAGTGTCCTAAGCATGAATGTCGTGATTTCCTGCGCTGTGACCTTTCCCACATAACATTTACGCCCGGAAAGCAGTTTGTCCCACATCTCATCGAAATAGACAAACAAAAACGATATGTCATATTCGCCAATAAATTGATGGTTTTTATCAAGATAACTTTTGTCGTTGTACACAAATATTTCCGAGACATAATGGCGGTTAATAAAATTGTTATATAGCATTGTGTATTCCAGATATGAAATAGCAGGCAAAACCAGTTCATCCTGCATTTTTCGTAGTTTGGCGCATATATCCCGAAAATGATCGTAAAAGTCAGCAAACCATCTGCTTTTGTTTGCTACGAAGAGTTCTTCGGTTTTAAGCAGATATTCGTTTCGCCAGTTATTTGCCTGAGTTATAAAATCTTCGCGCATTAGAATCATTCCCTAAGACGGGCGCGCCGTTCTTTCTCGTGTGACTTTGTTACACTAACTGTTTCAGGCCGTCGCGGCCTTTATGCGGAGTAAATATATCCAGTTATATAGCCCCAGTAAACCAGCCCTACTTTCTCTGTTCTTTGCTGCGCGTCAGATCCCTACAAGAGTAAGTATACACCATTTCGGCAGTTATCACAAGGTCTAAGCAATTATTATGATTTTTGAGTAAATTCCCAAAGTAACGTCCACCGGAGTCGTTACTTTGGGAATTTATGATTATGATTTTTGCGCCATCACACACTTCTACCGCGCGCTATTTTCCGCAACTATTCCTCAATTCCCATGTTTTCGACCATACGCAGCGCCAGCAGGATCGCTTGCTCGCGCGTAGCTATCGCATATCCCGCCGCCTGTTGTACGCTTGTTACCGCTCGCGGCGCGAACACATTGTAGCCCACGCCAAGTATGATCCTGTTAGCCACCATGAAATACACGCTATCCCTTGCCCAATCCGATATATCCGCGTCATCGTCAAACGGTTCCGGGCGTGTGTAGTTCATTGGATAATCCGCATCTGCCTCAAATGACCAGCCTGGTATTGTAGAGCGCTTAAACACGCG